>CBDCGQ010000005.1:0-3246 GCA_965216705.1 Verrucomicrobiales bacterium | reverse complement strand
GCAGATCGATCGCCGTACACTAGAGTTCATGACCCAGAGGAGCGACTATTTCCTTGCCATGTACTTGATCATCCAGGTATTTCGTCGGAGAAGCGTAAGATTGGAGGACGAACAATTCTTTGCGAGAACCTTGCACGGGCAAGAAGGTTAAGGGCGACATTATCAGGATCATCCTTTTCGACATCGTTCGTTTCAACACGTCCTCCTCCTGCTGCACTTCCACCCTTCGTCAACACCGCACCCGCCGTCTCCCAATCCCGCCCTCACTTCATCAAGTTCCACTCCTGGACTAACCCGGAGCGAAAGCGACGGGCGGGCGAGCCGGTCAATCTCGTCCATTCGAGAAGGCTCCTCAGCAGCAGGTGGGCAGTCACGGCCGGGATGCAGCAACGGAGAACTGCAGTCCAGCCGATTATCCTCTCCGAGCTTGAACCTGGTGAGGCGATATCCCAGGTCGTCCACCAAGAATTCCCGTTCAATGTGGAACCGGAGTTTCCTCCCGAGATGCAGGTAGCCCTGGACTTTCTACGAAGTCCGCCAGAGGCCTGCAGAGCCTTTCGGGAACAACGACTTCGGCATTGGCAACAGCGTGCTGAGGCCCTATTGCCCAAGACATTGGAACGCATTGCCCGGGTCGATGACGAGCTCCTCCGCAACTACTTCGAGCGCGACATCCCGAAGGGTTCTATGGTGATGGTGGGACAAGTACCCCACTTCGCCCTATGGGAGGAGATGCTTGCCGAAGTCCATTGTCCTGATCGTACTCTTGTGAACTCCATGATCGAGGGCTTTAGACTATCTGGGCCGATCCAAGAGGGCTCCACTTGGCCAAAGATGTCCCCGGCGCCATGCCAATTTTACCATCCTGAAGACTTGCCGTACCGGGCATGGGGGACACGGCAAAGGGTCAAGCACAAGCTCGAGAAGCGGTTCCAGTCGCAGCCAAAGAGGCTTACAGAGGAGATTTGGCGGAAATCCATCGACGATGTCTCCATGGGCTTCTCCTTGGGCCCCTTCAAGTCCGAGCAGGAAGTCACTGACGTCATCATGAACGATCGATGGATCGCCATGCCGCGCTTCCCGGTGGAGCAAAGTGGCAAGGTGCGGCCAGTGGATGATGCATCACCGAGCGGGTCATCGGCGAACTCCTACAGTTCGGTCGTGGAGAAGCTCCAAGTCCCGACCATTGACTTCGCCATCACCACGGCTCGCTACCTCCATCGTCACACCGGAAGGGCACCACTGGGCGGTTGGACGGTCGACGAGAGCTCCGCCTTCCGCCAGATCCCGATCCACCCGAGCGACCGGGGCATGGCGGTGGTGTCCTTGTGTAACCCCGACAACGGTAAGGCCGAGTACTTTGTCATGGTGGGGCACCCGTTCGGGCTGACCCCATCCGTGTACAACTACTGCAGGCGGTCGACGGCACTTACCAATTTCATCGTCAAGGACTTCAGGGTCGCTGGGTTCGGGTATTTTGACGATCGGTTCGGGATCACACATGATTCCTTGGCATGTCATGAGTCTCAAGTTGTTGTCGAAGTGTGCCGTCTATTGGGGGTCCGGGTCAACGACAAGACCCGCCACGGCGACCACGTCAACATCCTGGGGGTCTCCTTCAACTTCAAGTCGGGTGTCCTGGAAGTGTTGGAGGACAGGAGACAGAAGATCAGAGAGGAGATCATCAGAGCCATTGACACCAACATCATGTACCCCGGCCAGGCGGCGAAGCTTAAGGGACGTCTAATGTTCGTGTGTGGGCATTATCGCGGCCGACACGGGCGACCTTACCTTCGTGCCCTCGCCGAACGCCAACACACCGCCTCCTCCGACTATGCCATCGATCCTGCTCTCCGTCGCTCCCTCTGCGCCTGGCAGCGCATCCTGGATTCCTCTCCGGACCCGAGGAGGCTTTACGTGGATACGGCGGGCGAGCCGGCCGACTGCGTCATCTTCACTGACGGCGCCTTCCCGTGGGTCGAGGACGACGACACTCCCCCAATGATCGGTTGGGTCACTTTCATCAGGGGAGATACACCGAGCCAGGACGAAGCGTGTTACGGGAGCCAGATCATACACCAGTCCCAGATCGATCAATGGATTGTTCGGGACACCCAGATTTGTATGATCGAGCTTTTGGCAGCGGTCGTGGCTCTCGATCATCACGCGGCTCGTATGCGTGGGCGTCAACTCCTACTTCTCGTCGACTCGGAGGATATTGAGAGCGCTCTGGTCAAGGGGTACAGCAACCGTACCGACCGGGGCGATCTCATCACCATCTTCTGGGACATCGCCCTGCGCCACGACCTCAACGTCTATGTGGCCCGAGTCCCCACGGACTCTAACCCGGCCGACGGACCGAGCCGGCAGGAGACAAGAGAGCTTGAGGTGAGAGGGGCCAAGAAGTTACGGGTCGACCCGTCCCCTTACATTATGGATCACCGCCTCTGGGAGAAGGAGTTGGACAGGCGGGATCGAGAAGCACGTGGATCATCCACATGAAGCAGGCCACGTACTCGATCACCTCTTCCTACATGTACACTACAATTCCGTCATCACATCAACATCTTCACCTTCTACTTCAATCCACTTATTACATCTACATTGACCTCTTGCCGATCACTCTATGACATCATACTGACCTTTACTTCAATCGACCCACACCGACCTCCGTTGGGACGGAACTTGCGGCTTTATTACACGGGCTCTGGACTTGCATTCCCTTTTCCTCGTCTCACTCTCCGATTGGGCTTACGGTACTGACGACTCTGGCTGGGAATTCCTACTATGTCGAGCTACTGCCGAACTTGAATGACGATGTCGTGGTCCCTTACATCTGTGGGCCCCCTGCTTGTTGGGAGGTGCCTGCGCCGGTCTGGGGGGGGTCGAGCGGCACCTTCTTGCCCACCTACAGGGGGAGGCGGGCGGGGTCGTGACGGCTGTCCGGTTACCGGCACACTCTGCACATGAAGAACTACCTACATATCGGCCCTCTGCTTGTTGAGGTGTCCGGCCGGTCAGGCGGGGGTCGAGCTTGGCCTTGGTAACTTTGAGTTGCCGAAGGTGAAGTGACGGCTGTCGTTCGTCCGGTACACAGACAGGATCCCGAACATCGTGAAAGGCAAGTGGTGGCGCCTTAGACCCCACATACATTCCGGCACTCCTCTGCTAGTTGAGGGTGTCGGGGCGGGCGGTCGAGCGACCATCGCGTGACGATCTTGGCTGACCTCATCTTGTGAAGGTCTG
>CBDCGQ010000004.1:0-17759 GCA_965216705.1 Verrucomicrobiales bacterium | reverse complement strand
GCCCGTGATGGGAGCTGCTCAGCGTCGCAGGCAGCGACGACTGCGCTCGTGGTGGCGACACGAGCAGCAGTCGATCGCTGCAGCCTTGGCAACGGTGATGCACCACTCGTCCGGCAAGGTGCACACCGCGTACGACGCTCCTCGGAGCCAGAAGCTTGCCACCAGGGCCGAGGAGGAGGTGGAGTACGTGCCGCACTACGCCCTCCGGGGAGACAAGACTCCACCTCCGGGGGAGCGGCCGGCACCTCTGTCTGAGGTTGCCGGGCCGCAGCGGAGTGACCGCACCGTGCGGCACTCCGCGGGAGAAGCTCCTCTCCTGGTGGTGCCGTCGCTGCGTGGCGCCGACGGCGTTGACGGCACCACCGTCTCCTTCCTCCTGGCTGAGAACCTGAAGCTGCAGAAGAAGAAGGAGGAGAGGGAGAGGAGGCGGGAGCGAGAGGAGGCCCAGCATGAGGCGCGCATGCGGGAGCTTGACCGCCGGGTTCGTGCTGACGTACAGCTCACTCCGGCTCAACCTATACATGACGCAAGTATGCTGGCCACCTCCCCAGTGAGCCGAGGAGAAAGAAAAAGAGGAAGAAGAAAAAACTTCCTCGTGCTCCTCGTCCTCGTTGTCGACGTCCCTGTGTTCATCAACGACAAGTTCCAGCTGTTCGTATTCCAGTTATGATGCAGAGACAGGTACCCACAGTGCATTCGTTCATGCTCCCTGTGCAGTTCTTGGACACGGTTCTTGACATGCCCGTTTTGGTACTACGACAGGTGCCTGGTGTGATGGTGCAGAAAACTGTGGTTCGCCCGCAGTTGCAGTCCATCTATGGTCGTCGACACTCCCTTTCGGTCAGCAGAGGCAGTTCCCCATGGTCCAGACTGTTCAGCAGACCACAGAGATTCTCCAGTTGCTGTTCGATTTCAGGTGGTCGATGCCCCTGTTGTGTTGGTCGTGCTTACCATGCTGCGCTCATGTCGACAACGACAGTTTGCGCCCAAGGCTGGTTATGCTGGCTTCGATGTGCCTCAGCTGTGTTCCTCTTGGTTGTTGCAGGCCAAGATCTTCGTCATCTTGGCTGGTATGACCCGAAGGACAGTTACTGTGGCATGTTCAACACTGGTTATGCCGGTTCGATGCACCTCGCGCTGTTTTCTCGTCCCGGTTTGCAGGCCCATGATGCTCGGCATCATGGCCTTTTTGGACCAAAAGGCTTGTGGCAGTGGCATGTGTAAGGCTGGTATTGCTGGTTTTCATGCACTTCGCGCTCTGTTCCCTGGTTCACAGGCCCCTGATGTCTGACATCATGTCCGTTATGGACCAGAAGGACAATTACGACATCTCTTTCGCGGTGCAGAGGCAGTCTCCATGGTCCAGACAGTTCGTCAGACCTGGGATTTCCCAGGTGCATTACATGATGGCCGATGTCTCC
The DNA here is from genome assembly GCA_965216705.1 of Verrucomicrobiales bacterium. Lineage (GTDB taxonomy): Bacteria > Verrucomicrobiota > Verrucomicrobiia > Verrucomicrobiales > DEV007 > Arctic95D-9. Next base: position 16,338 of record CBDCGQ010000004.1, on the reverse strand, counting down.
GTTGTGCAGGTTGTGCAGGTTCACTTTCCCGTCGTTGCGCAGAGGCAGTCTCCATGGTCCAAGCTGTTCGTTTGACCATGGACATTCTCAGTTGCAGTACACGATGGCCGATGTCCTTGTTGGGTTGGTCATGCAGGTTCGTTTCCTTGTCGTGGCGCAGAGGCCGTTTCTCACGGTCAGGCCTGACGGCAGACCATGGAGATTTCGCAGTCGCAGTACGCGCTGGGTGGTTTATGTTCCTGTTGGGTCGAGCAAGTCTTGTGAAGCTTGCTCAGGATTTGCTGGTAGGGTCGTGTACACAGGTACACGGCCAGGGTTGACCCCCGCCATCAGGGCGGGGAAGGGGTGGCGGGGACGCCAGGAGCTTGCTCCCAGGTGTTCTGCCACCCAATAAGCTGCACGTAGACACGCGCCTGGACAGACACGCCGTGCTCTCAATGACTCGTACCACATGCACCACGCCAAGGTCGCGCACATTGCTGTCTCAACAGCACCATTACACGCGCGTGTTCACCGTGGAGTGTACGACTGTGATCCTCACGCACCGCGACAAGATCGTCACTGAACACGGAAACAACTCAGCACGAGGAGCTCACATATGCGACGAGCTTTCCGTCCGTTGCTGGAAAGCGGAAGTTCGTTGTCTGGGATGTCTGCAAAGCTTGGTGCATCGTAAAGGTGGTCGCACGCTTTGGCTGCAGTCTTCCTTGTGCCGTGTGTCAGCACCTGCTTCTGTCCGAGCTCCACTCCAAGGAGCCGGAGGTTGACAAGGGGTTCCTCGGGAGGCGTCTCCGAGCTTGAAACACCGTACTGCCGGACATATTTTCTAACGGTAAATGTTTTGTATGCCACGAATTTGGAATATCGTTGCGGTTACGGAAACGGAAAGTATTGTGAAAAACGCGTTTTCGAATGTTGTTACCCGCTTCATGCCACCATGCCGTCAAGCCAGTCCCGCCAGTGGTCAGCGGGGCGTTCAACACACGTTCAAGCGCATGCCGATACACAACGGAAAGACGATTGCGGTTACGGTTACGTTTTTTTCTGGGCGAGGCAATATCGAATACTTTGACGGTTACGTTGACGTTAAAGTATTCATCAGGAAGACATTACGTAACATTTTCCAGCGTGATAGTCTCTTTCGCATGCTCTTCGGTGAGCAGCGCCGATGACACGAAGACTAGTTGGCTTGTGTCGCTGTCCGCGTCGTGTTCATGTGGTGTTCAGTGTCCGCGCAAGATTCCCATTCACCATTCGATGAACTATTGTTGTCACGTTACTGTGCAGTGCAACACGCTGGCACGGATGAACATGAAAAGTATAGTTCTTGTGTGTTTCCTTGTTCAGACGTTGTGACGGTGGGTCGGTGATAACAAAAGCTCTCACGGTCAAAGGCCACCTTGACATTCGAGACGGTTTGGAGAACATGTTGGGCGTGTGATGTGGTCACTGAAGTACACAAACAACTGGCTCTTCGTTCGACCGTCGGCTCTCTTGCTTGTGCCCCCTCTCCTGTCTGCCCAAGATGCACTTGGAGAGGAGCTGTAGGACAACAAAGGGATCTTGCACCAAGGGTGCACGTGTGGCATCTCCAGTAACGCAATATCTCGCTACGCAGAGGAGGCGGAGACGGGTCGGACGGTGTATGTCGCCGTGTTGTGGCATGCAGGCGCCCAAGGACAGTAAATTGCGACTTTCGTCAACTCTTGTGTACTGAGGCAGGACGATCCTGCACGGCGGTGGCAGTGACCTAATTGTGTTGTTTTTGTCGTGTGCAGCGTCAAACAGCCACGCAGGGTGGTAAAAGGCATCGAGCCAGCAGTAGTCTCGCTGCCAGTGCGGTCTTCCCTTACACAGTGCTCTTGCGAAAACATCACAGTGTGTCCGTCAGGAGGGGGCCGATGCAAGAAGTAGAAGAACCGTCAGATAAGTTGCACTGGGCTCATTGATTCTGAGAGTCTCACTTCGAGGGGTGTGACGGTATGTGGCAGTTCCATCCTGACGAACAAGAATTCGGAGGGCTAGCCAAACGTTCGCTTCTGAGTGGCAGCGAAGTCCAGGGCAAGTTAGGAATACTGTAAATTGGCTGGGCGCTGAAAACTTTCGGACTTGCCTGTATTCCTGCCATCTTTTGCATTGTACACGACCCTCCTTGCCCGTCAGAATAAGATCATGGGATCGTCACTTTGACGAAAAAGAACACGTGGTGCTCAAGAACGTCGCGTCGTGCAAGGATGATCCGTCCTGCAGAGGGAAAGCGCTCCGAAAGGTTTCGGCCCTGGTATTGAAGGGATTGGGCGTTAAGGTGCAATTGTGCTCCAGCAGTCCTGCCAATTTTGCATGTTTTAAGACCTTCAATGCACGTACGAGTAACATCATGTGTTCGGCACGTTGTCAATTGTGCTCAACAACCTCGTGTCGTGCAAGGAAGGACCTTCATGAAGAAGTCTGGGCCAAGGCTGCATCATCTTTGATGGCGACTCGCATAGCACGCCGCGAGTGCGACTACGGCTTGGACGGATCGGCTGTATGTACTCTCCACTCGGACTCTTCACGGGTTCGAGGAGTCGCTCGCCGCCGCTCCGCTTCTGAACGGAGAGCCACGATACCTTCTCCCAGTGCCCTGGTCCACACACACCTGGCCCGCGACTGAACTGATCCGCTTGGCTCCACTGCTCGCGTTGCTGCGTGGTGAGCTGTGGTCACCTTCCGTACTACCCCTTGGAGGTTGGCATCAGGCTTGCGCCAGCAAACACTTCAGGCTGTGATGAGGGCTGATAAGCCATCAAGGAGGAGGGGAGGGAGGATGGGAGAAGGGGAAAAGGAGTAGGGTTCGTTCCACGAATTGCCCCATCCTGCAGTTGCAATTCGAAGTGAAATGTGGGCGGTACTGGGACTTCGTGACAATCTGTTTTTCGACCTTGTTTGTCAAATGTGTTCGCGTGTCTCTCTCGTCGCTGTTGGCGTCGTCAACAATTTGTGTGGTTACCACGACGGCCTTGTCCCCATAGCGTCGGAGATGTGGGAGGTACCAGCACCAACTTTCGCGCCAGCGCCAGCAGTGTACGCCGCACCTGCGCCAGCTGTGGATCACATTGCGCCAACGGGCACGGCACCCCGAGCTGTGAAGCACTGGGTATCCTCTGTTTCTTGTCTCGTGGAGTACGCGTTGACGCAACCATGATGACTTCGGACGCCGTCACAGCTGGGTGTCTCCCAATCTGGGGTTGTTCACTTGGTTTCGGGAGCGAAGGGAGGAGCTACTGCGCTGCTAACCCGCAACTCGGTCCGAAGGTCGTTGTGAGGAATGGCGAGAGAAGACAAGTGCGAGGTTGGAAAATTGTTGGTGCTCTTGGCCAGAATCCTTCTCCATCGAGCTGCGGCACGCGTTCGTCCTCTGCCCGTCGTGAGGATTTGCTTGTGGTTTCGCAGGATGTTAATGGCGAACAACTGGCGCCTCAACGTTGATTGTCGGGTGTGGCAAGCTAAGTTCTGCACAGTTCCAACTAGCCCCGCAGTGCTTCCACTCCCAGGTGCCACCACACACACACTCCTCTCCTCCCTTTCACCCTCTCTCCGTGGGGTGTTACAATCCCGCTCCCAGCAACAATCTGTATTGCGGCGTTCTGGGAAAAACATCAAGGGTCAAGACACCAGCCATACTCACACCCATCCCTCATCCTTTCTGGTGCGTGCCAGCCCTGTGACAGTGTGTGTGTGAACTTCCGATCATTTCGTCTGCAGATTCTGCATCCACTTTCAAAGTCCACAGTTGCAGGCATGTGTACATTGGAAACGGGGGTCAGCAGTGGCACTGACGTGCGACTCTGAAGAATGCGTGCTGGTTGTCAATCATGGAATGCGTTCGTGTTGGTGGTGCGTGCCAGCCCTGTGAGATGGTGATTCGTTCTTCTTTTTTTTTGTTTCATGTTTGTTTTTTCCTTTTTCTTTGCATGTTTTTGACATTTTTGGTGATTTCCAGTAGTGTTTTTTTTATGTTTTTTTTTTTCTTCTTGTTTTTTTTTTCTTTTTCTTTTTTTCCTTTTTCTTGTTCAATCTGCCCTGCATGCCGAGCATTTTCTGGAACCGGCTACTGCAATTCGTTCGTTTGAAGAAAAACGGTGGTAATAATTGTGGATGAGATGGTCATGCACTGGATGACCTTGCACAGGGCAGAACACCTGTTGCAGGTGCTCAACGTGAGGTGAGAAACGTCGTCACGCTGCGTACGCAAACACTGGTGCGCCCGCTCTTTCAGCCACCTGCCACATATTTCGTCTGCCCCACTGGATGCCTTGTTCACGTCCGCACATGTTTCGTCTTCCCCAGCTGTCACATTTTTTGAGGACCGACAGATTTGCACCCGGATCGGCGGCACGCCGCAAGGCTGTCAAATAGGAAACATAATTGTGATAATTCATGATGGCTACTCGCACCACCAAAATCTGAAAGCCAGTTGACTGCAAAGACTCATCGATGCAATCCGTTTTCACCACACCATACCACACCCATCCCACCCACACCACACCACACCACAAGCAGTAACGCTCAAGAGTCTCTCACTCCATTGTGGCGTAGCAGCAAGAAATCTCATGGCTTCGCATCGACGCTCCGCGAAGGAGCGACGCTCGGTTCGCTGGGCGCCTCTGCAAGCTGGTCGAACTCCGGCGTCGTGGGTTCACACCAGCGCACGCGCTGTTGCGCGCGAGGGCCGACGTGCAAGAGCAGGCCGTCGGCGTACTTTTTCCACAACCGATGAAAGGGATCGTGGAAAGTGATGTGGCGCCCGCACCTGCCCATGTATACACAGCGCCTGCTCCAGGCACGAATCTCGCACCAGCTCTTGTCCTCGAGTACGTGACGCCCGCTCCTGTTGTCACCTATGCTGCGCCCTCTTCAGCGAGTGAATACGTGGATCCAGCACCTGCTGTTCCCAATACAGAACCAGCGCCAGTGATGGCGTACGTTCATCCAGCACCTGCCGTCGCCTGTGCGACACAAGCTCCAGTGATCGAGCTTGTGGTGTCAGCACCTGCCGTCGCTCATGCGACACAAGCTCCAGTGATCGAGCTTGTGGTTCCAGCACCTGCCGTCGCTCATGCGACACAAGCTCGAGTGATCGAGCCTGTGGCTCCAGCACCTGCCGTCATCCTTAAGGCATCAGCTCCGTTGATCGAGCATGTGGCGACTGAACCTGCTGGCGCCTATGCAGCGCGTGCTCCAGTGACCGATTGCGCGTCGACCTCACCTGCCGGCGCTTATGCAGTGCGGGCGGCACCCGAAGACGGCCATCTCGACATACAGGAAGCCAGCGAAATATTGGCGGACCTCGACGCCCAAGACCTCCTGCTGGAAGAAGAGCAGGAGACTCGGCAGCCGGCCAAAAAGAAGGCCAAGCGCAAGAAGCGCTGATGTGGAGAGCGATGCTCTCTTGACCTTCTCGGCCAGCTGATTGCGAAGGCTGGTTTGTCGCGAGGTCGATGCATTTGAGTCCCACGAACAAGGTGTCGAGGGACGCGCTTTCAGCTATGGATGAAACTCGCGGAGGAGAATAGTGAGTCTACGGCAGGGTCCGCTGACGTCTTCCCGCGACAAGGATGTGCAGAGCAACACTCTCGACCCTCTCGGCCAGCCGTTGTGAAGGCTGACCACATGATGAGGTCGATGCGCTTGATTCCCACGAACAAGGGTCAGGCCTGTTATGGAGTCAGATTGTTGCTCCCGCGTGACGCGTGCTTTTCACGTGCTTGAGGAGAGCAGAAGGCGCCAAGTAGCGTGTCTTGGCATTGCGGAGATTGGCGTGCGGAGCGTCGTCGCCAAAAAATATGATGTCAGTTACTGGATTTGGGCAGAAAGCACCGAGGAGCGTGTCTTGACGCTGCGGAGTTTGGCGTGTGGAGCGCCGTTGCCAAGACACCTTGTCTACCACTGTGAAGCTCGTCAGATCTTGCAGGTCACGGCATGGTGTCCCACCCAAAACGTCTTCGCCAGATTGAAGAGTCGGCGTTAGGAGTCGCCGGTGAAGCTCGCGATTAAGATTGAAGAGTCGGCGCCAGGAGTCGCCGGTGAAGCTCGCGATAAAGATTGAAGAGTCGGCGTCAGGAGTCGCCGGTGAAGCTCGCGATGAAGATTGAAGAGTCGGCGTCAGGAGTCGCCGGTGAAGCTCGCGATGAAGATTGAAGAGTCGGCGTCAGGAGTCGCCGGTGAAGCTCGCGATAAAGATTGAAGAGTCGGCGTCAGGAGTCGCCGGTGAAGCTCGCGATGAAGATTGAAGAGTCGGCGCCAGGAGTCGCCGGTGAAGCTCGCGATGAAGATTGAAGAGTCGGCGTCCTGAGGAGTCGCCGGTGAAGCTCGCGATGAAGATTGAAGAGTCGGCGTCAGGAGTCGCCGGTGAAGCTCGCGATAAAGATTGAAGAGTCGGCGTCAGGAGTCGCCGGTGAAGCTCGCGATGAAGATTGAAGAGTCGGCGTCAGGAGTCGCCGGTGAAGCTCGCGATAAAGATTGAAGAGTCGGCGTCAGGAGTCGCCGGTGAAGCTCGCGATGAAGATTGAAGAGTCGGCGCCAAGAGTCGCCGGTGAAGCTCGCGATGAAGATTGAAGAGTCGGCGTCAGGAGTCGCCGGTGAAGCTCGCGATAAAGATTGAAGAGTCGGCGTCAGGAGTCGCCGGTGAAGCTCGCGATGAAGATTGAAGAGTCGGCGTCAGGAGTCGCCGGTGAAGCTCGCGATAAAGATTGAAGAGTCGGCGTCAGGAGTCGCCGGTGAAGCTCGCGATGAAGATTGAAGAGTCGGCGTCAGGAGTCGCCGGTGAAGCTCGCGACTTCTGAAGATTGAAGAGTCGGCGCCAGGAGTCGCCGGTGAAGCTCGCGATGAAGATTGAAGAGTCGGCGTCAGGAGTCGCCGGTGAAGCTCGCGATGAAGATTGAAGAGTCGGCGTCAGGAGTCGCCGGTGAAGCTCGCGATAAAGATTGAAGAGTCGGCGTCAGGAGTCGCCGGTGAAGCTCGCGATGAAGATTGAAGAGTCGGCGTCAGGAGTCGCCGGTGAAGCTCGCGATAAAGATTGAAGAGTCGGCGTCAGGAGTCGCCGGTGAAGCTCGCGATAAAGATTGAAGAGTCGGCGTCAGGAGTCGCCGGTGAAGCTCGCGATGAAGATTGAAGAGTCGGCGTCAGGAGTCGCCGGTGAAGCTCGCGATAAAGATTGAAGAGTCGGCGTCAGGAGTCGCCGGTGAAGCTCGCGATGAAGATTGAAGAGTCGGCGCCAGGAGTCGCCGGTGAAGCTTCACCGCGATGAAGATTGAAGAGTCGGCGTCAGGAGTCGCCGGTGAAGCTCGCGATGAAGATTGAAGAGTCGGCGTCAGGAGTCGCCGGTGAAGCTCGCGATAAAGATTGAAGAGTCGGCGTCAGGAGTCGCCGGTGAAGCTCGCGATGAAGATTGAAGAGTCGGCGTCAGGAGTCGCCGGTGAAGCTCGCGATAAAGATTGAAGAGTCGGCGTCAGGAGTCGCCGGTGAAGCTCGCGATAAAGATTGAAGAGTCGGCGTCAGGAGTCGCCGGTGAAGCTCGCGATGAAGATTGAAGAGTCGGCGTCAGGAGTCGCCGGTGAAGCTCGCGATAAAGATTGAAGAGTCGGCGTCAGGAGTCGCCGGTGAAGCTCGCGATGAAGATTGAAGAGTCGGCGTCAGGAGTCGCCGGTGAAGCTCGCGATGAAGATTGAAGAGTCGGCGTCAGGAGTCGCCGGTGAAGCTCGCGATAAAGATTGAAGAGTCGGCGTCAGGAGTCGCCGGTGAAGCTCGCGATGAAGATTGAAGAGTCGGCGCCAGGAGTCGCCGGTGAAGCTCGCGATGAAGATTGAAGAGTCGGCGTCAGGAGTCGCCGGTGAAGCTCGCGATGAAGATTGAAGAGTCGGCGTCAGGAGTCGCCGGTGAAGCTCGCGATAAAGATTGAAGAGTCGGCGTCAGGAGTCGCCGGTGAAGCTCGCGATGAAGATTGAAGAGTCGGCGTCAGGAGTCGCCGGTGAAGCTCGCGATAAAGATTGAAGAGTCGGCGTCAGGAGTCGCCGGTGAAGCTCGCGATAAAGATTGAAGAGTCGGCGTCAGGAGTCGCCGGTGAAGCTCGCGATGAAGATTGAAGAGTCGGCGCCAGGAGTCGCCGGTGAAGCTCGCGATGAAGATTGAAGAGTCGGCGCCAGGAGTCGCCGGTGAAGCTCACGATAAAGATTGAAGAGTCGGCGTCAGGAGTCGCCGGTGAAGCTCGCGATGAAGATTGAAGAGTCGGCGTCAGGAGTCGCCGGTGAAGCTCGCGATGAAGATTGAAGAGTCGGCGTCAGGAGTCGCCGGTGAAGCTCGCGATAAAGATTGAAGAGTCGGCGTCAGGAGTCGCCGGTGAAGCTCGCGATGAAGATTGAAGAGTCGGCGTCAGGAGTCGCCGGTGAAGCTCGCGATGAAGATTGAAGAGTCGGCGTCAGGAGTCGCCGGTGAAGCTCGCGATAAAGATTGAAGAGTCGGCGTCAGGAGTCGCCGGTGAAGCTCGCGATGATGATTGAAGAGTCGGCGTCAGGAGTCGCCGGTGAAGCTCGCGATGAAGATTGGAGAGTCGGCGTCAGGAGTCGCCGGTGAAGCTCGCGATGAAGATTGGAGAGTCGGCGTCAGGAGTCGCCCGTGAAGCTCGCGATGAAGATTGGAGAGTCGGCGTCAGGAGTCGCCGGTGAAGCTCGCGATGAAGATTGAAGAGTCGGCGTCAGGAGTCGCCGGTGAAGCTCGCGATGAAGATTGAAGAGTCGGCGTCAGGAGTCGCCGGTGAAGCTCGCGATGAAGATTGAAGAGTCGGCGTCAGGAGTCGCCGGTGAAGCTCGCGATAAAGATTGAAGAGTCGGCGTCAGGAGTCGCCGGTGAAGCTCGCGATAAAGATTGAAGAGTCGGCGTCAGGAGTCGCCGGTGAAGCTCGCGATAAAGATTGAAGAGTCGGCGTCAGGAGTCGCCGGTGAAGCTCGCGATGAAGATTGGAGAGTCGGCGTCAGGAGTCGCCGGTGAAGCTCGCGATGAAGATTGAAGAGTCGGCGTCAGGAGTCGCCGGTGAAGCTCGCGATGAAGATTGGAGAGTCGGCGTCAGGAGTCGCCGGTGAAGCTCGCGATAAAGATTGAAGAGTCGGCGTCAGGAGTCGCCGGTGAAGCTCGCGATGAAGATTGAAGAGTCGGCGTCAGGAGTCGCCGGTGAAGCTCGCGATGAAGATTGGAGAGTCGGCGTCAGGAGTCGCCGGTGAAGCTCGCGATAAAGATTGAAGAGTCGGCGTCAGGAGTCGCCGGTGAAGCTCGCGATAAAGATTGAAGAGTCGGCGTCAGGAGTCGCCGGTGAAGCTCGCGATGAAGATCTGGAGAGTCGGCGTCAGGAGTCGCCGGTGAAGCTCGCGATGAAGATTGGAGAGTCGGCGTCAGGAGTCGCCGGTGAAGCTCGCGATAAAGATTGAAGAGTCGGCGTCAGGAGTCGCCGGTGAAGCTCGCGATAAAGATTGAAGAGTCGGCGTCAGGAGTCGCCGGTGAAGCTCGCGATAAAGATTGAAGAGTCGGCGTCAGGAGTCGCCGGTGAAGCTCGCGATAAAGATTGAAGAGTCGGCGTCAGGAGTCGCCGGTGAAGCTCGCGATGAAGATTGAAGAGTCGGCGTCAGGAGTCGCCGGTGAAGCTCGCGATAAAGATTGAAGAGTCGGCGTCAGGAGTCGCCGGTGAAGCTCGCGATAAAGATTGAAGAGTCGGCGTCAGGAGTCGCCGGTGAAGCTCGCGATGAAGATTGGAGAGTCGGCGTCAGGAGTCGCCGGTGAAGCTCGCGATAAAGATTGAAGAGTCGGCGTCAGGAGTCGCTGGTGAAGCTCGCGATAAAGATTGAAGAGTCGGCGTCAGGAGTCGCCGGTGAAGCTCGCGATAAAGATTGAAGAGTCGGCGTCGCCGGTGAAGCTCGCGATAAAGATTGAAGAGTCGGCGCCAGGAGTCGCCGGTGAAGCTCGCGATAAAGATTGAAGAGTCGGCGCCAGGTGTCGCTGGTGAAGCTCGCGATAAAGATTGAAGAGTCGGCGTCAGGAGTCGCCGGTGAAGCTCGCGATAACGATTGGAGAGTCGGCGTCAGGAGTCGCCGGTGAAGCTCGCGATGAAGATTGAAGAGTCGGCGTCAGGAGTCGCCGGTGAAGCTCGCGATAAAGATTGAAGAGTCGGCGTCAGGAGTCGCCGGTGAAGCTCGCGATGAAGATTGAAGAGTCGGCGTCAGGAGTCGGTGGTGAAGCTCGCGATAAAGATGGAAGAGTCGGCGTCAGGAGTCGCCGGTGAAGCTCGCGATAAAGATTGAAGAGTCGGCGCCAGGAGTCGCCGGTGAAGCTCGCGATAAAGATTGAAGAGTCGGCGTCAGGAGTCGCCGGTGAAGCTCGCGATAAAGATTGAAGAGTCGGCGTCAGGAGTCGCCAGTGAAGCTCGCGATAAAGATTGAAGAGTCGGCGTCAGGAGTCGCCGGTGAAGCTCGCGATAAAGATTGAAGAGTCGGCGTCAGGAGTCGCTGGTGAAGCTCGCGATAAAGATCGAAGAGTCGGCGTCAGGAGTCGCCTGTGAAGCTCGCGATAACGATTGAAGAGTCGGCGTCAGGAGTCGCCGGTGAAGCTCGCGATAAAGATTGAAGAGTCGGCGTCAGGAGTCGCCGGTGAAGCTCGCGATGAAGATTGAAGAGTCGGCGTCAGGAGTCGCCGGTGAAGCTCGCGATGAAGATTGAAGAGTCGGCGCCAGGAGTCGCCGGTGAAGCTCGCGATAAAGATTGAAGAGTCGGCGCCAGGAGTCGCCGGTGAAGCTCGCGATAAACGTCGTCACCGTCCAGGGTGGCAGAAGACACGGAGGTGCGTGTCTCAGCGTTTGCAGATGATCCGTTGTCGTGTGCAGAGGAAGGACATGACGTCGCGGCTGAGTCGACGTTATCGACGGTGAAGTACGCGAGAGAAAAGCTCGCGAGAAAGGTTGAAGATAAGGCGTCAGATCTTGTAGGCTACGGCATGGTTTCCGCGCGCCTTAGCTTTCAGTTCATGCATCGGAATTCATATCGCACAGCTGGTCACACAGTTAATGCGTCGTCAACAACAACACCACACCACACCACACCACCACCACCACCACCACCGTCACCACCTGGCTCAACCAGGTTTGTGACCGTGCTGTTTTTCTTTTTCCCACGTGTATGGAAATGATGGTGAGTCCAGCGTGCGACCCTCCGCAGGAGGAGTCGCGAGGCGCCGACGGGGGCGGCGGCTGCGTTCGTGGTGGCGACACGAACAGCAGACCGTCCGCATGGCTCTGGCAGCTGCGACGCACCACACCGCGCAGCAGAACGCCGCCCCACGGGGACCGAACACCGGCGCCAGAGCCAGGGAGGTGGAGGAGCAAGTTACGCACGCCGGCCCACGGGCACAGAAGGCTCCTCCACCGGGGGTGCGGCCTTGTCTCCCGCCGGAGCCCAGGCCGCAGCGGAGCGACCGCACCGTGCGGTGCTCCGCAGGGGCATTTCCTTCTCTGACGTTGGTGTTGGCTGGCGGCGACGCCATGGACGACACCTCGGTCGCTTTCCTTCTCAAGAAAGCCTTGCAGGTTCAGGCGAGGGAGGAGCAGGCGCGGGAGAAGGAGAGGAAGAGGTTGGAGGCGGCAGAGGAGGAGGTGAAGATGCAGGCGCTCAACGCCAGGAGGCTTTCCGGCGAGCCTCTCACGAGGGAGGAGTGGGTGACGTTTTCACGCTGGTACCGACCTCCCCAGCCCTCCTCGTCGTCCTCTTCTGGGTTGAAGAGGAAGAAAAAGAAGAGGAGGAAGAGGCGGACGAGGAGGACATGCACTTCGGCTTCTACGTCTTCGGTTTCCAGGCGAACATGGTGGAGGAGTACATGTCGTTCAGCTGCTATTCTGGATGTCTCTTACGATTCTCTCTCCTGGTTGGTTGGTTTTACTGGTGACGACGCACCTCGCGTTACATTCCCTTCGGCTGTTGTCTGGCCCAAGATGCTTGCATCATGGCCGGTATGGACCAGAAGGACCTTTTCGCCCATTTTTTGCGGCAGTGGCATGTAGAAGGCTGGTTTTGCTGGTACTTTACGCCTCGCGATGTGTCTCTTCCTTGGTTGGCAGGCTCATGATGCTCGGCATCATAGCCAGTATGAACCAGATGGACATTTTCGCGCTCTTCGTCGATCCCTGTCGTGACGCAGAGGTCTTATCCCATGGTCCAGACTGTTCGTCGGACCATAAAGATTCCCAGTTGCACGTGTACAAGGTGATCGGGGTCCCCGGTGTGCAGGTCGTGCGGGTTCCACAGGTCGTCTTCATCCCTGTCGTGATGCTTTGGCTTGTCCCATGGTCCAGACTGTTCGTCGGACCATCGAGATTCCCCAGTACGTGAACAAGGTGAACGATGCCCCTGTTATGCAGTTCGTGCGAGTTTCACAGGTCGTCATCTTCCCTGTTGCGACGCAGAGGCTGATCCCCACGGTCTCGTTGACCATGGAGATTCCGCAGTTGCTGGTGGACACGGTGATCGATGTCCCTGTTGTGCAGGTGGTGCGAGTTCCACAGGTGCCGTCGTGGAGAAGACAGTTGTGCTCCCACAGTTGCACCTGTTGAGAAACTCGTTGCGGGCAGCTCATGAGCTGAGGTGGTGATTTTTTTTGGGCCCTGTACACAAGTACAGGGCCGGGGGCCGTGTCCACAGGGACACGGCCCCCATAATTAGGTGCACTACTGGCGTTCATGGAGAGACATGGTCGTTAAGTCACACGTCAGAACCACCACCACCACCACCACCAGGCGTTTGACTCGAACACGCGTTTCCTTTTGTGTGACCGTGATGTCTCAAAACCTAGCGGATGGCCTTCGTGCTGACCGCGCCCCGGGGACGGTTGGAGCGGCTCGTCGCCGCCGAAATCGTCGTTTGCGTGCTTTCCTCAAGCACGAGCGTTTGACGGTGGCCATGAATTTGGCAACTGTTCAGCACCACTCACACATGAAGTCCGCCGTGGTGGATGTTTGTGTGCAGGTGGGGTCGCCCTTGGCTCCAGTGACGGAATTCGTGGCGCCCGCACGGGCCGTCACCTATGCAGCGCCTGCTCCTGTGGTTGGTTACGTTGCGCCTGCACCTGCCGTCACCTATGCAGCGCCTGCTCCAGTGATAGATTACGTTGCGCCCGCACCTTCCGTCACCTGTGCAGCGCAAGCTCCAGTGTTCGAGTACGTGACGCTCCTGCTCCTGTGTTTGGGTACATCGCATCAGCATCTGCTGTGTCTTTTGTTGCGCCCAGCCAACAGTTACGTCCTGCCTACATCGCAGCTTCCGTTACTACTGGCGTCAACCTTGACGCTGCTGTAGAGGGTTCTGCGTCGCAGGTCGTTGGTTCACTTCCTCACGGTGAAGTGTTTGCTGTGCCCGTGTTTAATCAAGTTCATCAGGAACAGCTTGTTGGAGGTGACATTCCTGAGAACTTGGTTGAAATCCCTGTTGTTCCGGAACAGGTGATTCCTCTTCGTGTTGTTGATTCTCTTCCTCCTGAAGAGCTTACTGTGCCCGTGTACAGCCCTGTTCATCTTGAACAGTTTTCTGCAGGTGACACGACTGAGAAATTTGCGGAAATCCCTGTTGTGCACGAACAGGTGATTGTGGGGTTGCGGCCAGAGCGTTTGGTGGACGCTCTGGGGCCGCAGGGGGGGGCTGGAGCGTGCGGCTCCCCCGTGTGCCGTGGTGCCCTCTCTCTTGGTGCCTTCGTTGAGTGACGATGCTGGTCACGACGTTACCTCGACTCAGTTCCTGCTCAGGTGCGCCTTGGCTCAGAGAGAGAGAGGGAGAGGGTGCAGGAGGCAGAGATTGAGCTTTTCTCGCAAAGCGCCCGCCTCTATCGTGCAGTGAAGGGCAAGTGGGAGCTGGATGGCGCTGGCGACGCCAAGCTCTTCCACAACAGTGTCACTGGGTTGTCGAGTTTCACGTTCTTCTACGAGCACAATCACCAGTCCCTCCGGAGTCAACATTGTTGATGACGCTCCATACTGTGTTTTGAAAATCCGCGATCAGTCTTCTTGTCATTGGCTCGAACCCCATGGTTCTTGGCATCGTCTCACGTTCGCTTCCATGGACATCTGCGCGAGGTTCCATGTAGTGTTCAACGAGGCGAAGCGGCTGAGCATAGGAAGAGCTGGTTGACTTCATGGCCAGTGTCGGGGTGAGGGGCTTGGCATCTCCTCACCCCTTCTTGGGTGCCATGGTGGAAACGTTTGCATTATTTCTCGCACCTGGTATCTGGCAGCCACTGGTTCGGTGTTTGCCTTGTCTGGGATATACAGAAATATTGGATTTCTGCGTGACGACTTCAGCCCCTTGTTTTTGGCAGTCACTTTATTGTGTTTGTTGTTGCCTTTGGAGGATAGGATTATGGAATTTCCGGGAGATGACTCCAGGAATGGTTTCCGTACTCAGCACTCCTCTGTTTGGCAGTGGACACATTTCTGGTGTCAGCCTACGGTGCCTTTTGGAAGAATTTCCCTCGTATTTCAACGCTCTGCTTGTTTCAACAGTGGATACAAGTTTATGCGTCAGTCTACGTGGCTGGTCTTCCTAGTCACGATGCACCTCGCGCTGTTTTCCTTCGTTGTCCTCAGGCCCCTGATGCTCGACATCATGGCCGGTATGGACCAGAAGGACAGTTTTATGCGAGGTTTCTGGTGGCTTTGCGATGTCGTGTGGTGGTGAAAGTTTCTCTTCTGGTTGTGCTTGTGGTTCTGCATGGGACAGCGTTCATGCCGATGAAGGGAAAATACACCATCAATTACATCCAGTACCCTTTCGTCGTTGGGTGTGTTTGCATGCTCAATGACTGGATCACCTGCAATGACGATTTTTGCCCAGACAACTACAACTATTCCCGGTTCAAGTTGAGGTACAAGTGTCGCAGTGAGAAGTGGGAGGTGTATCTATACGGTGACATGACCATCATGGTGGAGCGTGCACAGGTGCAGTTCTTGGACAGTGTGACATGCCCGTTGTGTTATGACAGGGCATGGAGTCCAGTCGTGCAGAAAACTGCGGAGGTCTCCGCAGTTGCAGCTCATGGTGTGATGGGAAGGCTTTTTTTGGGCCGTGTACACAGGTACACGGCCAGGGGTGACCCCCGCCATTAGGGCGGGGAAGGGGTGGCGGGGACGCTGGGAGCTCGCTCCCAGGTGTTCCGCCACCCGAATTAGTTGCATCTCAGGCGCTTGGCAGGACAGACTCCCTCGTGTCTTGATCATCTGAACCACCACCACCACAACCTCCACTTGGGGTTTGGTCTTCCTTTTGCTAATCTTGGTGTCCGTTCTTCTGGTCAGCATCTGGATGAACATTAGAAAGGAGTGTCGCAACAGTGGCCAGCGTCCTTCCTACTCATTGGTGCACTTCCCCTCTCGGGGTCGTGCCCGCTGGGTTGGGAGACGGCGTTGGCCACTGTCACGACGTCGCCAAACTTCCAACAGTGTGTCTTTTTATTTCCTTTGGGTATCTTTTTTGGTGGACAAAACTATGCCTTTTTGTAAGGGTATGGTTTTTATGTTGTTCTTACTGCTGGATATGCAAGTAGCTAAGTGGGAGCCCACCCCATGCTACCGTGATGCATATTCGGTAGGTATCCCTAAAGGGGCTTGTGGGGAGAAGAGCGGGCAGATGCATTATAAGACCACAAGTTCTCCCCGTGGCAATTGTGTTTTTCTGGTTAGTAAACGGACTCTTTATTTTTTCTGGGAGGTGGTGGTATGGATGCTTCATATTGGTCGGGCAAGCCTGGGCCTAACAGGAGGTCTTTCATTCCTGGTCAATTGTCTATTGAATTTGCCAATATTGGTGGGTGGTTGACTTACGGAGATTTGGCTATGGATTCCTGTGCTCAGTTCCTGGCTGTAGCTGAGCACAGGTTAATCCCTTCCCGGGCTAGATCTATCTGTCATCAACTCCGCATGGCTGGTCATCATTCAACTTGGGCTCCTGCCTGTCAGGATAAAATTGCTGGTGGTCATGCTGCGGTTGGTGTTATTAGTCTTGGTGGTGCACCCTTTATCTCTACCATCTTTTGTCACTCCTCAGTTTCAGGAGTTCTTTAGGCTGGGTCGGGTATTGAGAACCACTCTTCCTACTGCTCAAAAGAGGAGTGGTTCGTCTTTTTGTTGTTTATGGCTATCAGGGAGAGGAGGAGGATGCTGAGAAATTAAGGCTTACTGATCGGCTTCTTCAGGCTGTTCTTGCTGAGGCTCAGGTAGTTTGCGTTGGTCAGCCTATGCTTATTGCTGGTGATCTTAATGCTGATCCTGCGGTTATTCCCTGT
>CBDCGQ010000003.1:0-19298 GCA_965216705.1 Verrucomicrobiales bacterium | reverse complement strand
GCCGACATCGTCATCCTCGTCGTTCTCTGTCGCGCCGCCAGCACCGTAAACTTCTCGTTTTGGTCCTCGTCACCAACAAAGAAGAAATTCATGTGCACCTCGGTCTGTTCGGGCATCTCCATCCAACTTCATGTCGCGCACCTTCTCCGCGGCCTCGTACGCAATGCTCGCACCACGACCTGAACGGCACGTGGGTCAACTCGTGCATCTCCCTCTCCGCCTTGCTCGGGCAACATCGTGTTCTGCATCTTCTTCGGCGCCCCTGCTCTCCCCGCACACCTCGGCCTCGATCACGTCGTCCTCCACCCCCTGCACCTAAATCTTCCCTTCACTTCTGCCCAGTGTTACAAGATTCGCCCCAATGCCTTTTCTCTCGAGCCTGATCCCCGCGTGCTGAACACCGCCGCACCGGTGAAGCAATCAGCGTCCAGCACATAAATGCCGCCCGAATCCAAAAAGTGGATCTTCTTCCCTGTCGCCACGTTCTCGATGTACGACTTGCCCTGGCCGTCCTCCAACACTACGCGGTTTCCCATCTTCGCAAACGCGGCCGCTGATGCCAAAAGCTTTGTCAGTGTCGGTGACGTGGAACTTCATGTCGCAAATCTCTCCATCGAACTGGAACTTGATGTTTTTCGTTCGTGCCGTAATACTTGAACCTTGTCCCATTCGCTGCCTGGAACCTGACTCCTGTGGTCTTCTCCTTCATGGTGATCTTCTTGAACAAATTCGCGGGCCAACAACTCGCTCCAACACCTCAATCCACCGTGATCTCGATCACCTTCGTCTTTGGGCCATTTTCAACCTCCATCTTCTGCACCTTGATGATCTCCGTCTTTTGGGTCATTCTCAACCTGTATCTTCTGCACCTTGTTGATCTCCACTCCGCCGATGTTCCAAATGGTGCCGATCTCGACGGCTCCCACCTGTACCTTGCCCTCATCGCTTCCATAATTCTCTTCATCCACGGCTCCCACCTGCCCACGGCTGCGACACTCCCAGGCTTGTGGCCGACCTTAACACAATTGAAACAAACGCCCCTGGTACCCTTTGCCGCTGTCCTTACCTCCCTTGCCGGAGTCCTTACCCCCTTGCCTTTCTCCTTGCCACCCTTGCCGAAATCTTTGCCGCCCTTGCCGAAACCTCTGCCGCCCTTGCCGAAACCTCTGCCGCCCTTCCGTATGCTGACCGAACGCTGATTTCTCGTGGTCGTCATGGTCGTGGTCGTGATCGTCATGCCATCCGACTCTGCCAACGTCCATCGGCACACCTTCGCTCGCCACCTTGTTCGAAATCAAGGTCGCTCTCAGAGCCCAAAATGACCCCCAACTCGAAATTGTACTCTTTCCAACTATCCTCACCCTTGCCGAACTTCTACAGCCATTGAAAGCCTTCGGACAAATCGTCCTCTTGCCCCCGCATGTTCTGACGATGTCCGACATCCCCCACCGGCACGTTCGCCGACATTGTCTGTGCCTAGACCATGATCGCCCTGGCCATCTCCTGCATCTAACAGTTGGACCTGCTCCTGGATCGCGATGTGCGTGACGTTGAACTTGCGCACTTTAGCAGAGATCTCCGCTACCATCAAACGAGGGGAAATCAACGAGAAACTGGATGCACTGAGTGGCAATGGGCAACTAAAAAGAGAAGGCTGAACAGAACGCAACTGGTGTCACGTTATGTCTACACTCCCTTCGACCTGGCTCTGAATGCCAAAGTCGCTATACAAATGCACACGGCCGAACTTGCCAAGCATCTCCGAAAAACTCATGGGCTTGGTAAGCACATCGGCCGGGTTCAACACACCGTTCACCTTCCTAACTGCAATCACTCCGCTCTTCGCCATCTCCTGTAACCAAAAATATCTGACTTCTAGATGCCGAATCTTGCCGATCCCCTGGCGATTCGCCCATCGCCTGGGCGCCAGTCGCATCGACAAGCACCTTGATGTCCGCGTCCCAGCCCATGACCCTCATCATCGACTTGATGCCGATCAACTCCGCTGCGGCTTTCCCGGCCGAGTAGAACTCGGCCTCGCCAGACGACAGAGCCACCGTGGCTTGACGGTTCGACCACGACTTGATGACGGCGCCTCCGACCACAATCATGCTGCCGCTCATGCTTCAGCGGCTCCTCTTGCACCCCGCCCAATCGGAATCGGAGTAGCCCACCAACTCCTACACCACGTCCATGGTCCACGTCGTGGTACTTCAAATACCTCGCCGCCTTCTTGAAATTGGACCAGCTTCGTGTTGTAGGCCTCGCCATCGTTCTTCCCAGCATGCTCGCCGTAAACTGGAGGTCCAGCCTGTCGCTCGCGAGGTAGTTGATGGTCGCCGCCATCTTGCGGTACCTCCAGGCCTCGTGCGCGTCCAACTCCTCGTCGTCCTCGCCGCCCTCGGCGTCGTAGTCCTTGGCGGTCGCCATGTGAAAGCACTTGGCGTTCTCGTCGAAGCCCAGATTCAATATGCGAATCTCCTTGTCGTCCCCAGCGTCAAGCCCCATCATCCCACGGGATCTCGATGTCATACCACTCGGCCATCTTCGCCCCGATCTCCTTGAAGTACCTCTCCCTCCCGAGGAACGTGAAATCGTCGCCCCCAAAACCAAGACCCTGACGAGGGTCTCCTTGTTCGTGAAAGCCGTCGGTGCAGCACGTCCACGCTCGTAGCCTTCGCTCATCCAGTTCGCGGCGTAGTGCTCTTCCCACGCATATGCTGCGGGCCGCATCCATGTAACCACCGCCGCAGTCGCCCCACACCGCCACCAACCTCCCTTCGGGAGCTTGATGTACGAGAAGTCGTCGTCGTCCGCCTTGCCGATCAAATGACCCTTCTTCACATCGATGGAAATCAACTTCACCTGGCCGTCCTCGTCGTTGCCGCCTAAGCTGCCCTTCACCACTCGCCATCCTAAACAACAGCCTCTTTCTTCTACTCCAGCGGAGTTGTGGCGGCGAATACGTTGAAGCTCCGCTCGTCGTTCTTGTTCTTGAAATCCCTCGCGACCAACCTGCTCCTCATCAGCACCTCCCCGTCCCGGCCCTTGTCGACGTCGATCCACTTGGTGGTGATGTGAGGGAGCCTTGCCCGTCTTCTGCATGCACTCCTCTAACCTCGCTTTCTTGAACAGTTTCGGGTCGAACTCGCCGTCGTGGTCCTCGTCGTGCTCCCACTTACCCCACTCATCCACCTTGATGTTCACCTCCATGGCTCCGATGTCCACGTCGCCCTCCTTGTTATTCTCGTGCTTCTCCTCTTGGACTTCATGGCGGAGTCCTGCTCATCAATTTTCCTGCCAAGTTCTCTTGCGCACGGATTCGTTTGATGCCGCTGCTGGTAGCTCTCCCATCAAACGTCATCTCATCGTCATCGATCTTGATGTCATAGTTCTTTGATGTCTTCATGGCGCTGTCCTCGTCGGCGACATCGCCGTCCGCAAAAACGGTGACCTGGAGGAACTCCTCTCTTCGTCGCTTTGCATTCCTCACCCCTCTCCAATTCGCCCATCTCCTTCTCCATCCTCTGCCTGCACTGCGGCGTGCTTCTGCCTGGAGGTCCCCGTCAATAACACCCGGCATCCCGGGCAACTCCGGCTGTAACCGCACTTCTCGTAGTCCTCCCGCATCGTGTGGAACGCCTTCGGCTGGTTCAACTCCTCCTTGATGGCCTGCTTTTCCTGCTGCGTCAACTCCTCGGGCAACCTCTCCAACTTCACCACCTCGCGCTCCCTTTTCTCACGCTCGTGGTCCCACGGCAACCCCTTCATCTTCTCGATTTCCTCAATCCTCCACCTAAACTTTTCTGGTCGCCGCCTCACCGTCCTCGTTCGCCACACGTCGTCGCCGTTCCCAATGATGATCTCGTCGGTCCTTCACGCCCAAATACATGCTCACGTCCCAGAGCACCGTCAACTTGGCCAAATTGCTGCCCACCCACCTCCTTCTCCACATTACGCACTCTCCGAACTCGAGGCCCATCAACTTCGACGACTTGTTCTTGTTCCGTTTGGAGGCCGTGCGGCCGTATCTTCCCACTTTACACCTGTGGAACAACAATGAAACGTACTCAATCAACCAGGTCATCACCGCATGCTCCGGCTCGATGTTCGCGCCAATCCTCATTTCCAGCGCTGACCTCGCCACTCTGGTCTGCCCCTCGATGGACTTCACAACTCTCTCGACGACCCCGTTGCCCTTGCTGTCCTCCACTGCGCTGTGCTTGATGACGGTTCGGCCTCCTCCCGCCGCTGCACGATGCCTCGACACTTGGCTAAGAATAACCTTCATCGCCGGCTCCTGGTCGCTCTTCAACGTGCTGTCACCCGTTATCAACCCCGATCTCCATCAAGAAGGCGTGCACCCTCCTTGCCAAGAACTGCCGCTCTCCCTTGCTCGGTGCAACCGCCGACATCGTCATCCTCGTCGTTCTCTGTCGCGCCGCCAGCACCGTAAACTTCTCGTTTTGGTCCTCGTCACCAACAAAGAAGAAATTCATGTGCACCTCGGTCTGTTCGGGCATCTCCATCCCAACTTCATGTCGCGCACCTTCTCCGCGGCCTCGTAAGCAATGCTCGCACCACGACCTGAACGGCACGTGGGTCAACTCGTGCATCTCCCTCTCCGCCTTGCTCGGGCAACATCGTGTTCTGCATCTTCTTCGGCGCCCCTGCTCTCCCCGCACACCTCGGCCTCGATCACGTCGTCCTCCACCCCCTGCACCTAAATCTTCCCTTCACTTCTGCCCGGTGTTCTCCAATGCCTTTTCTCTCGAACCTGATCCCCGCGTGCTGAACACCGCCGCACCGGTGAAGCAATCAGCGTCCAGCACATAAATGCCGCCCGAATCCAAAAAGTGGATCTTCTTCCCTGTCGCCACGTTCTCGATGTACGACTTGCCCTGGCCGTCCTCCAACACTACGCGGTTTCCATCTTCGCAAACGCGGCCGCTGATGCCAAAAGCTTTGTCGTGTCGGTGACGTGGAACTTCATGTCGCAAATCCCCCCATCGAACTGGAACTTGATGTTTTTCGTTCGTGCCGTAATACTTGAACTCCGTCCCATTCGCTGCCTGGAACCTGACACCTGTGGTCTTCTCCTTCATGGTGATCTTCTTGAACAAATTCGCGGGCCAACAACTCGCTCCAACACCTCAATCCACCGTGATCTCGATCACCTTCGTCTTTGGGCCATTTTCAACCTCCATCTTCTGCACCTTGATGATCTCCGTCTTTGGGTCATTCTCAACCTGTATCTTCTGCACCTTGTTGATCTCCACTCCGCCGATGTTCCAAATGGTGCCGATCTCGACGGCTCCCGCCTGTACCTTGCCCTCATCGTTTCCATAATTCTCTTCATCCACGGCTCCCACCTGCCCACGGCTGCGACACTCCCAGGCTTGTGGCCGACCTGAACGCAATTGAAACAAACGCCCTGGTACCCTTTGCCGCTGTCCTTACCTCCCTTGCCGGAGTCCTTACCCCGTTGCCTTTCTCCTTGCCGCCCTTGCCGAAATCTTTGCCGCCCTTGCCGAAATCTCTGCCGCCCTTGCCGAAACCTCTGCCGCACTGCGTATGCTGACCGATCGCTGATTTCTCGTGGTCGTCATGGTCGTGGTCGTGATCGTCATGCCATCCGACTCTGCCAACGTCCATCGGCACACCTTCGCTCGCCACCTTGTTCGAAATCAAGGTCGCTCTCAGAGCCCAAAATGACCCCCAACTCGAAATTGTACTCTTTCCAACTATCCTCACCCTTGCCGAACTTCTACAGCCATTGAAAGCCTTCGGACAAATCGTCCTCTTGCCCCCGGATGTTCTGACGATGTCCGACATCCTCCACCGGCACGTTCGCCGACATTGTCTGTGCCTGGACCATGATCGCCCTGGCCATCTCCTGCATCTAACAGCTGGACCTGCTCCTGGATCGCGATTTGCGTGACGTTGAACTTGCGCACTTTAGCAGAGATCTCCGCTACCATCAAACGAGGGGAAATCAACGAGAAACTGGATGCACTGAGTGGCATGGGCAACTAAAAAGAGAAGGCTGAACAGAACGCAACTGGTGTCACGTTATGTCTACACTCCCCTCGACCTGGCTCTGAATGCCAAAGTCGCTATACAAATGCACACGGCCGAACTTGCCAAGCATCTCCGAAAAACTCATGGGCTTGGTAAGCACATCGGCCGGGTTCAACACACCGTTCACCTTCCTAACTGCAATCACTCCGCTCTTCGCCATCTCCTGTAACCAAAAATATCTGACTTCTAGATGCCGAATCTTGCCGATCCCCTGGCGATTCGCCATCGCCTGGGCGACAGTCGCATCGACAAGCACCTTGATGTCCGCGTCCCAGCCCATGACCCTCATCATCGACTTGATGCCGATCAACTCCGCTGCGGCTTTCCCGGCCGAGTAGAACTCGGCCTCGCCAGACGACAGAGCCATCGTGGCTTGACGGTTCGACCACGACTTGATGACGGCGCCTCCGACCACAATCATGCTGCCGCTCATGCTTCGGCGGCTCCTCTTGCACCCCGCCCAATCGGAATCGGAGTAGCCCACCAACACCTTCACCACGTCCATGGTCACGTCGTGGTACTCGTACTTCAAATACCTCGCCGCCTTCTTGAAATTGGACCAGCTTCGTGTTGTAGGCCTCGCCGTCGTTCTTCCCAGCATGCTCGCCGTAAACTGGAGGTCCAGCCTGTCGCTCGCGAGGTAGTTGATGGTCGCCGCCATCTTGCGGTACCTCCAGGCCTCGTGCGCGTCCAACTCCTCGTCGTCCTCGCCGCCCTCGGCGTCGTAGTCCTTGGCGGTCGCCATGTGAAAGCACTTGGCGTTCTCGTCGAAGCCCAGATTCAATATGCGAATCTCCTTGTCGTCCCCGGCGTCAAGCCCCATCATCCCACGGGATCTCGATGTCATACCACTCGGCCATCTTCGCCCCGATCTCCTTGAAGTACCTCTCCCTCCCGAGGAACGTGAAATCGTCGCCCCCAAAACCAAGACCCTGACGCGGGTCTCCTTGTTCGTGAAAGCCGTCGGTTCAGCACGTCCACGCTCGTAGACTTCGCTCATCCAGTTCGCGGCGTAGTGCTCTTCCCACGCATATGCTGCGGGCCGCATCCATGTAACCACCGCCGTAGTCGCTCCACACCGCCACCAACCTCCCTTCGGGAGCTTGATGTACGAGAAGTCGTCGTCGTCCGCCTTGCCGATCAAATGACCCTTCTTCACATCGATGGACTTCAACTTCACCTGGCCGTCCTCGTCGTTGCCGCCTACGCTGACCTTCACCACTCGCCATCCCAAACAACAGCCTCTTTCTTCTACTCCAGCGGAGTTGTGGCGGCGAATACGTTGAAGCTCCGCTCGTCGTTCTTGTTCTTGAAATCCCTCGCGACCAACCTGCTCCTCATCAGCACCTCCCCGTCCCGGCCCTTGTCGACGTCGATCCACTTGGTGGTGATGTGAGGGAGCCTTGCCCGTCTTCTGCATGCACTCCTCTAACCTCGCTTTGTTGAACAGTTTCGGGTCGAACTCGCCGTCGTGGTCCTCGTCGTGCTCCCACTTACCCCACTCATCCTCCTTGATGTTCACCTCCATGGCTCCGATGTCCACGTCGCCCTCCTTGTTATTCTCGTGCTTCTCCTCTTGGACTTCATGGCGGAGTCCTGCCCATCAATTTTCCTGCCAAGTTCTCTTGCGCACGGATTCGTTTGATGCCGCTGCTGGTAGCTCTCCCATCAAACGTCATCTCATCGTCATCGATCTTGATGTCATAGTTCTTTGATGTCTTCATGGCGCTGTCCTCGTCGGCGACATCGCCGTCCGCAAAAACGGTGACCTGGAGGAACTCCTCTCTTCGTCGCTTTGCATTCCTCACCCCTCTCCAATTCGCCCATCTCCTTCTCCATCCTCTGCCTGCACTGCGGCGTGCTTCTGCCTGGAGGTCCCCGTCAATAACACCCAGCATCCCGGGCAACTCCGGCTGTAACCGCACTTCTCGTAGTCCTCCCGCATCGTGTGGAACGCCTTCGGCTGGTTCAACTCCTCCTTGATGGCCTGCTTTTCCTGCTGCGTCAACTCCTCGGGCAACCTCTCCAACTTCACCACCTCGCGCTCCCTTTTCTCACCCTCGTGGTCCCACGGCAACACCTTCATCTTCTCGATTTCCTCAATCCTCCACCTAAACTTTTCTGGTCGCCGCCTCACCGTCCTCGTTCGCCACACGTCGTCGCCGTTCCCAATGATGATCTCGTCGGTCCTTCACGCCCAAATACATGCTCACGTCCCAGAGCACCGTCAACTTGGCCAAATTGCTGCCCACCCACCTCCTTCTCCACATTACGCACTCTCCGAACTCGAGGCCCATCAACTTCGACGACTTGTTCTTGTTCCGTGTGTAGGCAGCGCGGCCGTATCTTCCACTTTATACCTGTGGAACAACAATGAAACGTACTCAATCAACCAGGTCATCACCGCATGCTCCGGCTCGATGTTCGCGCCAATCCTCATTTCCAGCGCTGACCTCGCCACTCTGGTCTGCCCCTCGATGGACTTCACAACTCTCTCGACGACCCCGTTGCCCTTGCTGTCCTCCACTGCGCTGTGCTTGATGACGGTTCGGCCTCCTCCCGCCGCTGCACGATGCCTCGACACTTGGCTAAGAATAACCTTCATCGCCGGCTCCTGGTCGCTCTTCAACGTGCTGTCACCCGTTATCAACCCCGATCTCCATCAAGAAGGCGTGCACCCTCCTTGCCAAGAACTGCCGCTCTCCCTTGCTCGGTGCAACCGCCGACATCGTCATCCTCGTCGTTCTCTGTCGCGCCGCCAGCACCGTAAACTTCTCGTTTTGGTCCTCGTCACCAACAAAGAAGAAATTCATGTGCACCTCGGTCTGTTCGGGCATCTCCATCCAACTTCATGTCGCGCACCTTCTCCGCGGCCTCGTACGCAATGCTCGCACCACGACCTGAACGGCACGTGGGTCAACTCGTGCATCTCCCTCTCCGCCTTGCTCGGGCAACATCGTGTTCTGCATCTTCTTCGGCGCCCCTGCTCTCCCCGCACACCTCGGCCTCGATCACGTCGTCCTCCACCCCCTGCACCTAAATCTTCCCTTCACTTCTGCCCGGTGTTCTCCAATGCCTTTTCTCTCGAACCTGATCCCCGCGTGCTGAACACCGCCGCACCGGTGAAGCAATCAGCGTCCAGCACATAAATGCCGCCCGAATCCAAAAAGTGGATCTTCTTCCCTGTCGCCACGTTCTCGATGTACGACTTGCCCTGGCCGTCCTCCAACACTACGCGGTTTCCATCTTCGCAAACGCGGCCGCTGATGCCAAAAGCTTTGTCGTGTCGGTGACGTGGAACTTCATGTCGCAAATCCCCCCATCGAACTGGAACTTGATGTTTTTCGTTCGTGCCGTAATACTTGAACTCCGTCCCATTCGCTGCCTGGAACCTGACACCTGTGGTCTTCTCCTTCATGGTGATCTTCTTGAACAAATTCGCGGGCCAACAACTCGCTCCAACACCTCAATCCACCGTGATCTCGATCACCTTCGTCTTTGGGCCATTTTCAACCTCCATCTTCTGCACCTTGATGATCTCCGTCTTTGGGTCATTCTCAACCTGTATCTTCTGCACCTTGTTGATCTCCACTCCGCCGATGTTCCAAATGGTGCCGATCTCGACGGCTCCCGCCTGTACCTTGCCCTCATCGTTTCCATAATTCTCTTCATCCACGGCTCCCACCTGCCCACGGCTGCGACACTCCCAGGCTTGTGGCCGACCTGAACGCAATTGAAACAAACGCCCTGGTACCCTTTGCCGCTGTCCTTACCTCCCTTGCCGGAGTCCTTACCCCGTTGCCTTTCTCCTTGCCGCCCTTGCCGAAATCTTTGCCGCCCTTGCCGAAATCTCTGCCGCCCTTGCCGAAACCTCTGCCGCACTGCGTATGCTGACCGATCGCTGATTTCTCGTGGTCGTCATGGTCGTGGTCGTGATCGTCATGCCATCCGACTCTGCCAACGTCCATCGGCACACCTTCGCTCGCCACCTTGTTCGAAATCAAGGTCGCTCTCAGAGCCCAAAATGACCCCCAACTCGAAATTGTACTCTTTCCAACTATCCTCACCCTTGCCGAACTTCTACAGCCATTGAAAGCCTTCGGACAAATCGTCCTCTTGCCCCCGGATGTTCTGACGATGTCCGACATCCTCCACCGGCACGTTCGCCGACATTGTCTGTGCCTGGACCATGATCGCCCTGGCCATCTCCTGCATCTAACAGCTGGACCTGCTCCTGGATCGCGATTTGCGTGACGTTGAACTTGCGCACTTTAGCAGAGATCTCCGCTACCATCAAACGAGGGGAAATCAACGAGAAACTGGATGCACTGAGTGGCATGGGCAACTAAAAAGAGAAGGCTGAACAGAACGCAACTGGTGTCACGTTATGTCTACACTCCCCTCGACCTGGCTCTGAATGCCAAAGTCGCTATACAAATGCACACGGCCGAACTTGCCAAGCATCTCCGAAAAACTCATGGGCTTGGTAAGCACATCGGCCGGGTTCAACACACCGTTCACCTTCCTAACTGCAATCACTCCGCTCTTCGCCATCTCCTGTAACCAAAAATATCTGACTTCTAGATGCCGAATCTTGCCGATCCCCTGGCGATTCGCCATCGCCTGGGCGACAGTCGCATCGACAAGCACCTTGATGTCCGCGTCCCAGCCCATGACCCTCATCATCGACTTGATGCCGATCAACTCCGCTGCGGCTTTCCCGGCCGAGTAGAACTCGGCCTCGCCAGACGACAGAGCCATCGTGGCTTGACGGTTCGACCACGACTTGATGACGGCGCCTCCGACCACAATCATGCTGCCGCTCATGCTTCGGCGGCTCCTCTTGCACCCCGCCCAATCGGAATCGGAGTAGCCCACCAACACCTTCACCACGTCCATGGTCACGTCGTGGTACTCGTACTTCAAATACCTCGCCGCCTTCTTGAAATTGGACCAGCTTCGTGTTGTAGGCCTCGCCGTCGTTCTTCCCAGCATGCTCGCCGTAAACTGGAGGTCCAGCCTGTCGCTCGCGAGGTAGTTGATGGTCGCCGCCATCTTGCGGTACCTCCAGGCCTCGTGCGCGTCCAACTCCTCGTCGTCCTCGCCGCCCTCGGCGTCGTAGTCCTTGGCGGTCGCCATGTGAAAGCACTTGGCGTTCTCGTCGAAGCCCAGATTCAATATGCGAATCTCCTTGTCGTCCCCGGCGTCAAGCCCCATCATCCCACGGGATCTCGATGTCATACCACTCGGCCATCTTCGCCCCGATCTCCTTGAAGTACCTCTCCCTCCCGAGGAACGTGAAATCGTCGCCCCCAAAACCAAGACCCTGACGCGGGTCTCCTTGTTCGTGAAAGCCGTCGGTTCAGCACGTCCACGCTCGTAGACTTCGCTCATCCAGTTCGCGGCGTAGTGCTCTTCCCACGCATATGCTGCGGGCCGCATCCATGTAACCACCGCCGTAGTCGCTCCACACCGCCACCAACCTCCCTTCGGGAGCTTGATGTACGAGAAGTCGTCGTCGTCCGCCTTGCCGATCAAATGACCCTTCTTCACATCGATGGACTTCAACTTCACCTGGCCGTCCTCGTCGTTGCCGCCTACGCTGACCTTCACCACTCGCCATCCCAAACAACAGCCTCTTTCTTCTACTCCAGCGGAGTTGTGGCGGCGAATACGTTGAAGCTCCGCTCGTCGTTCTTGTTCTTGAAATCCCTCGCGACCAACCTGCTCCTCATCAGCACCTCCCCGTCCCGGCCCTTGTCGACGTCGATCCACTTGGTGGTGATGTGAGGGAGCCTTGCCCGTCTTCTGCATGCACTCCTCTAACCTCGCTTTGTTGAACAGTTTCGGGTCGAACTCGCCGTCGTGGTCCTCGTCGTGCTCCCACTTACCCCACTCATCCTCCTTGATGTTCACCTCCATGGCTCCGATGTCCACGTCGCCCTCCTTGTTATTCTCGTGCTTCTCCTCTTGGACTTCATGGCGGAGTCCTGCCCATCAATTTTCCTGCCAAGTTCTCTTGCGCACGGATTCGTTTGATGCCGCTGCTGGTAGCTCTCCCATCAAACGTCATCTCATCGTCATCGATCTTGATGTCATAGTTCTTTGATGTCTTCATGGCGCTGTCCTCGTCGGCGACATCGCCGTCCGCAAAAACGGTGACCTGGAGGAACTCCTCTCTTCGTCGCTTTGCATTCCTCACCCCTCTCCAATTCGCCCATCTCCTTCTCCATCCTCTGCCTGCACTGCGGCGTGCTTCTGCCTGGAGGTCCCCGTCAATAACACCCAGCATCCCGGGCAACTCCGGCTGTAACCGCACTTCTCGTAGTCCTCCCGCATCGTGTGGAACGCCTTCGGCTGGTTCAACTCCTCCTTGATGGCCTGCTTTTCCTGCTGCGTCAACTCCTCGGGCAACCTCTCCAACTTCACCACCTCGCGCTCCCTTTTCTCACCCTCGTGGTCCCACGGCAACACCTTCATCTTCTCGATTTCCTCAATCCTCCACCTAAACTTTTCTGGTCGCCGCCTCACCGTCCTCGTTCGCCACACGTCGTCGCCGTTCCCAATGATGATCTCGTCGGTCCTTCACGCCCAAATACATGCTCACGTCCCAGAGCACCGTCAACTTGGCCAAATTGCTGCCCACCCACCTCCTTCTCCACATTACGCACTCTCCGAACTCGAGGCCCATCAACTTCGACGACTTGTTCTTGTTCCGTGTGTAGGCAGCGCGGCCGTATCTTCCACTTTATACCTGTGGAACAACAATGAAACGTACTCAATCAACCAGGTCATCACCGCATGCTCCGGCTCGATGTTCGCGCCAATCCTCATTTCCAGCGCTGACCTCGCCACTCTGGTCTGCCCCTCGATGGACTTCACAACTCTCTCGACGACCCCGTTGCCCTTGCTGTCCTCCACTGCGCTGTGCTTGATGACGGTTCGGCCTCCTCCCGCCGCTGCACGATGCCTCGACACTTGGCTAAGAATAACCTTCATCGCCGGCTCCTGGTCGCTCTTCAACGTGCTGTCACCCGTTATCAACCCCGATCTCCATCAAGAAGGCGTGCACCCTCCTTGCCAAGAACTGCCGCTCTCCCTTGCTCGGTGCAACCGCCGACATCGTCATCCTCGTCGTTCTCTGTCGCGCCGCCAGCACCGTAAACTTCTCGTTTTGGTCCTCGTCACCAACAAAGAAGAAATTCATGTGCACCTCGGTCTGTTCGGGCATCTCCATCCAACTTCATGTCGCGCACCTTCTCCGCGGCCTCGTACGCAATGCTCGCACCACGACCTGAACGGCACGTGGGTCAACTCGTGCATCTCCCTCTCCGCCTTGCTCGGGCAACATCGTGTTCTGCATCTTCTTCGGCGCCCCTGCTCTCCCCGCACACCTCGGCCTCGATCACGTCGTCCTCCACCCCCTGCACCTAAATCTTCCCTTCACTTCTGCCCGGTGTTCTCCAATGCCTTTTCTCTCGAACCTGATCCCCGCGTGCTGAACACCGCCGCACCGGTGAAGCAATCAGCGTCCAGCACATAAATGCCGCCCGAATCCAAAAAGTGGATCTTCTTCCCTGTCGCCACGTTCTCGATGTACGACTTGCCCTGGCCGTCCTCCAACACTACGCGGTTTCCATCTTCGCAAACGCGGCCGCTGATGCCAAAAGCTTTGTCGTGTCGGTGACGTGGAACTTCATGTCGCAAATCCCCCCATCGAACTGGAACTTGATGTTTTTCGTTCGTGCCGTAATACTTGAACTCCGTCCCATTCGCTGCCTGGAACCTGACACCTGTGGTCTTCTCCTTCATGGTGATCTTCTTGAACAAATTCGCGGGCCAACAACTCGCTCCAACACCTCAATCCACCGTGATCTCGATCACCTTCGTCTTTGGGCCATTTTCAACCTCCATCTTCTGCACCTTGATGATCTCCGTCTTTGGGTCATTCTCAACCTGTATCTTCTGCACCTTGTTGATCTCCACTCCGCCGATGTTCCAAATGGTGCCGATCTCGACGGCTCCCGCCTGTACCTTGCCCTCATCGTTTCCATAATTCTCTTCATCCACGGCTCCCACCTGCCCACGGCTGCGACACTCCCAGGCTTGTGGCCGACCTGAACGCAATTGAAACAAACGCCCTGGTACCCTTTGCCGCTGTCCTTACCTCCCTTGCCGGAGTCCTTACCCCGTTGCCTTTCTCCTTGCCGCCCTTGCCGAAATCTTTGCCGCCCTTGCCGAAATCTCTGCCGCCCTTGCCGAAACCTCTGCCGCACTGCGTATGCTGACCGATCGCTGATTTCTCGTGGTCGTCATGGTCGTGGTCGTGATCGTCATGCCATCCGACTCTGCCAACGTCCATCGGCACACCTTCGCTCGCCACCTTGTTCGAAATCAAGGTCGCTCTCAGAGCCCAAAATGACCCCCAACTCGAAATTGTACTCTTTCCAACTATCCTCACCCTTGCCGAACTTCTACAGCCATTGAAAGCCTTCGGACAAATCGTCCTCTTGCCCCCGGATGTTCTGACGATGTCCGACATCCTCCACCGGCACGTTCGCCGACATTGTCTGTGCCTGGACCATGATCGCCCTGGCCATCTCCTGCATCTAACAGCTGGACCTGCTCCTGGATCGCGATTTGCGTGACGTTGAACTTGCGCACTTTAGCAGAGATCTCCGCTACCATCAAACGAGGGGAAATCAACGAGAAACTGGATGCACTGAGTGGCATGGGCAACTAAAAAGAGAAGGCTGAACAGAACGCAACTGGTGTCACGTTATGTCTACACTCCCCTCGACCTGGCTCTGAATGCCAAAGTCGCTATACAAATGCACACGGCCGAACTTGCCAAGCATCTCCGAAAAACTCATGGGCTTGGTAAGCACATCGGCCGGGTTCAACACACCGTTCACCTTCCTAACTGCAATCACTCCGCTCTTCGCCATCTCCTGTAACCAAAAATATCTGACTTCTAGATGCCGAATCTTGCCGATCCCCTGGCGATTCGCCATCGCCTGGGCGACAGTCGCATCGACAAGCACCTTGATGTCCGCGTCCCAGCCCATGACCCTCATCATCGACTTGATGCCGATCAACTCCGCTGCGGCTTTCCCGGCCGAGTAGAACTCGGCCTCGCCAGACGACAGAGCCATCGTGGCTTGACGGTTCGACCACGACTTGATGACGGCGCCTCCGACCACAATCATGCTGCCGCTCATGCTTCGGCGGCTCCTCTTGCACCCCGCCCAATCGGAATCGGAGTAGCCCACCAACACCTTCACCACGTCCATGGTCACGTCGTGGTACTCGTACTTCAAATACCTCGCCGCCTTCTTGAAATTGGACCAGCTTCGTGTTGTAGGCCTCGCCGTCGTTCTTCCCAGCATGCTCGCCGTAAACTGGAGGTCCAGCCTGTCGCTCGCGAGGTAGTTGATGGTCGCCGCCATCTTGCGGTACCTCCAGGCCTCGTGCGCGTCCAACTCCTCGTCGTCCTCGCCGCCCTCGGCGTCGTAGTCCTTGGCGGTCGCCATGTGAAAGCACTTGGCGTTCTCGTCGAAGCCCAGATTCAATATGCGAATCTCCTTGTCGTCCCCGGCGTCAAGCCCCATCATCCCACGGGATCTCGATGTCATACCACTCGGCCATCTTCGCCCCGATCTCCTTGAAGTACCTCTCCCTCCCGAGGAACGTGAAATCGTCGCCCCCAAAACCAAGACCCTGACGCGGGTCTCCTTGTTCGTGAAAGCCGTCGGTTCAGCACGTCCACGCTCGTAGACTTCGCTCATCCAGTTCGCGGCGTAGTGCTCTTCCCACGCATATGCTGCGGGCCGCATCCATGTAACCACCGCCGTAGTCGCTCCACACCGCCACCAACCTCCCTTCGGGAGCTTGATGTACGAGAAGTCGTCGTCGTCCGCCTTGCCGATCAAATGACCCTTCTTCACATCGATGGACTTCAACTTCACCTGGCCGTCCTCGTCGTTGCCGCCTACGCTGACCTTCACCACTCGCCATCCCAAACAACAGCCTCTTTCTTCTACTCCAGCGGAGTTGTGGCGGCGAATACGTTGAAGCTCCGCTCGTCGTTCTTGTTCTTGAAATCCCTCGCGACCAACCTGCTCCTCATCAGCACCTCCCCGTCCCGGCCCTTGTCGACGTCGATCCACTTGGTGGTGATGTGAGGGAGCCTTGCCCGTCTTCTGCATGCACTCCTCTAACCTCGCTTTGTTGAACAGTTTCGGGTCGAACTCGCCGTCGTGGTCCTCGTCGTGCTCCCACTTACCCCACTCATCCTCCTTGATGTTCACCTCCATGGCTCCGATGTCCACGTCGCCCTCCTTGTTATTCTCGTGCTTCTCCTCTTGGACTTCATGGCGGAGTCCTGCCCATCAATTTTCCTGCCAAGTTCTCTTGCGCACGGATTCGTTTGATGCCGCTGCTGGTAGCTCTCCCATCAAACGTCATCTCATCGTCATCGATCTTGATGTCATAGTTCTTTGATGTCTTCATGGCGCTGTCCTCGTCGGCGACATCGCCGTCCGCAAAAACGGTGACCTGGAGGAACTCCTCTCTTCGTCGCTTTGCATTCCTCACCCCTCTCCAATTCGCCCATCTCCTTCTCCATCCTCTGCCTGCACTGCGGCGTGCTTCTGCCTGGAGGTCCCCGTCAATAACACCCAGCATCCCGGGCAACTCCGGCTGTAACCGCACTTCTCGTAGTCCTCCCGCATCGTGTGGAACGCCTTCGGCTGGTTCAACTCCTCCTTGATGGCCTGCTTTTCCTGCTGCGTCAACTCCTCGGGCAACCTCTCCAACTTCACCACCTCGCGCTCCCTTTTCTCACCCTCGTGGTCCCACGGCAACACCTTCATCTTCTCGATTTCCTCAATCCTCCACCTAAACTTTTCTGGTCGCCGCCTCACCGTCCTCGTTCGCCACACGTCGTCGCCGTTCCCAATGATGATCTCGTCGGTCCTTCACGCCCAAATACATGCTCACGTCCCAGAGCACCGTCAACTTGGCCAAATTGCTGCCCACCCACCTCCTTCTCCACATTACGCACTCTCCGAACTCGAGGCCCATCAACTTCGACGACTTGTTCTTGTTCCGTGTGTAGGCAGCGCGGCCGTATCTTCCACTTTATACCTGTGGAACAACAATGAAACGTACTCAATCAACCAGGTCATCACCGCATGCTCCGGCTCGATGTTCGCGCCAATCCTCATTTCCAGCGCTGACCTCGCCACTCTGGTCTGCCCCTCGATGGACTTCACAACTCTCTCGACGACCCCGTTGCCCTTGCTGTCCTCCACTGCGCTGTGCTTGATGACGGTTCGGCCTCCTCCCGCCGCTGCACGATGCCTCGACACTTGGCTAAGAATAACCTTCATCGCCGGCTCCTGGTCGCTCTTCAACGTGCTGTCACCCGTTATCAACCCCGATCTCCATCAAGAAGGCGTGCACCCTCCTTGCCAAGAACTGCCGCTCTCCCTTGCTCGGTGCAACCGCCGACATCGTCATCCTCGTCGTTCTCTGTCGCGCCGCCAGCACCGTAAACTTCTCGTTTTGGTCCTCGTCACCAACAAAGAAGAAATTCATGTGCACCTCGGTCTGTTCGGGCATCTCCATCCAACTTCATGTCGCGCACCTTCTCCGCGGCCTCGTACGCAATGCTCGCACCACGACCTGAACGGCACGTGGGTCAACTCGTGCATCTCCCTCTCCGCCTTGCTCGGGCAACATCGTGTTCTGCATCTTCTTCGGCGCCCCTGCTCTCCCCGCACACCTCGGCCTCGATCACGTCGTCCTCCACCCCCTGCACCTAAATCTTCCCTTCACTTCTGCCCGGTGTTCTCCAATGCCTTTTCTCTCGAACCTGATCCCCGCGTGCTGAACACCGCCGCACCGGTGAAGCAATCAGCGTCCAGCACATAAATGCCGCCCGAATCCAAAAAGTGGATCTTCTTCCCTGTCGCCACGTTCTCGATGTACGACTTGCCCTGGCCGTCCTCCAACACTACGCGGTTTCCATCTTCGCAAACGCGGCCGCTGATGCCAAAAGCTTTGTCGTGTCGGTGACGTGGAACTTCATGTCGCAAATCCCCCCATCGAACTGGAACTTGATGTTTTTCGTTCGTGCCGTAATACTTGAACTCCGTCCCATTCGCTGCCTGGAACCTGACACCTGTGGTCTTCTCCTTCATGGTGATCTTCTTGAACAAATTCGCGGGCCAACAACTCGCTCCAACACCTCAATCCACCGTGATCTCGATCACCTTCGTCTTTGGGCCATTTTCAACCTCCATCTTCTGCACCTTGATGATCTCCGTCTTTGGGTCATTCTCAACCTGTATCTTCTGCACCTTGTTGATCTCCACTCCGCCGATGTTCCAAATGGTGCCGATCTCGACGGCTCCCGCCTGTACCTTGCCCTCATCGTTTCCATAATTCTCTTCATCCACGGCTCCCACCTGCCCACGGCTGCGACACTCCCAGGCTTGTGGCCGACCTGAACGCAATTGAAACAAACGCCCTGGTACCCTTTGCCGCTGTCCTTACCTCCCTTGCCGGAGTCCTTACCCCGTTGCCTTTCTCCTTGCCGCCCTTGCCGAAATCTTTGCCGCCCTTGCCGAAATCTCTGCCGCCCTTGCCGAAACCTCTGCCGCACTGCGTATGCTGACCGATCGCTGATTTCTCGTGGTCGTCATGGTCGTGGTCGTGATCGTCATGCCATCCGACTCTGCCAACGTCCATCGGCACACCTTCGCTCGCCACCTTGTTCGAAATCAAGGTCGCTCTCAGAGCCCAAAATGACCCCCAACTCGAAATTGTACTCTTTCCAACTATCCTCACCCTTGCCGAACTTCTACAGCCATTGAAAGCCTTCGGACAAATCGTCCTCTTGCCCCCGGATGTTCTGACGATGTCCGACATCCTCCACCGGCACGTTCGCCGACATTGTCTGTGCCTGGACCATGATCGCCCTGGCCATCTCCTGCATCTAACAGCTGGACCTGCTCCTGGATCGCGATTTGCGTGACGTTGAACTTGCGCACTTTAGCAGAGATCTCCGCTACCATCAAACGAGGGGAAATCAACGAGAAACTGGATGCACTGAGTGGCATGGGCAACTAAAAAGAGAAGGCTGAACAGAACGCAACTGGTGTCACGTTATGTCTACACTCCCCTCGACCTGGCTCTGAATGCCAAAGTCG
>CBDCGQ010000002.1:0-2255 GCA_965216705.1 Verrucomicrobiales bacterium | reverse complement strand
ACATCTCGCCAGGCAGCTCTCGACATAGTATGGACAGCTTGTGCGAAGGTGAAGCCGAACTTGCTCTGCGTCATGCCCAACAGTGTGCGGCAAAGACGAAAGAGACACCAGACCTCACCACTGTACAACGGACAGGCGTTATGAGTTTCGCGAAGTTCGCTGCCCAGCAAAACTTTTCGTGCCACGTGGCCACTTAAAAGTTTCCACTCAAACTCTGGGCGAGGATCCGCCGCCGCCGAAAAGGATGGTTTTGGACTGAGAACTGAGACAGCGTGGCAACCGGACCTGACCCATTTGCCGTTGTACCCAAAGAAGGAGTCCTCATCAGTACGGTGTAAGGTAAATGTTTTTCCCTTGGTCGAAGAACGTAAAGCTCGAAAGAATGTGTGCACAACACGAGCGGCGATACGCCTCGCGGAAAGCTGCGAAGATAGTCCGCACGACGATCCATCTTGTCTCTGTTGTGAGTTTAAAGGATGAAGTTGCATTTGGTTTTTGCCCTCAATGAATGGACAAGTATTTGTGGAAACACATCCAAAATTTTCTGTCTCGGGACGATTTACCGAGCCTGCGTGAGACGTCGCAGTTCCACGCAGCGTGCGAGTGGTTTGGACCTGGCTGGACTGTGGTTTTGTCGCCACTGGTGCACGTGCTCCGACGACCGGCTTGGGACGACATTTGATGTCTGTACACCTTGGCGCAAAGAAGAGACCAGCGGCCATGCCTGCCGGCAGCAACGAATCTGTCAGCAACTACACCGGGGAGAATGGGTTTGCCACTTGTCTACTCGGGACCGACCCTGGGGACGCAAGCGCCACCCGTCGAGCTGAGCGGACAGGTAGGCGAACTCGCAGCCGAACTCGGAGTCGGATGGACAGGAGAAGGCAACCCGCCGCCAGGTGTGGCAACCGAGGGAGTTCGTCAGCCTTCTCCGCAGCGGGTGGAGCGCCAATAAAGAAGCGTCGGGGGACAGATGCTCACCCCGCGGGCGCGGTCGATCTGTTGCGGATGAGGGTACCTCCTCTCCGCGCTGGCGAGGATCGGGCGCCCAGCACTCGGCGGTGGCTGTGTCGGACAGTGACGGAAATATGTCTGGATTGTTCAGCCGCTTTGCTGATGGAGGTGGAGACGCGGCGTCGCCGCCCGCGCCAGCGTCACGGCGATCACCGCCGCGACGAGTTTTCCGTAAGTGGGAGCGACGGGCAAAGTGCAAGCGAGGAAAGGCGGTGCAGAGCTGGGAATGAGAGACGATATGCGGGTCTGACAAGTGGCAAGGAAGCACGCTGGGTCGGGCACGCCCAGGCCACGGGAGAGCTCGAAGCAGCCGCCAATGTACAACGCCTGGCGGTGAGCTGCCTCGATCGTGCGTTGCTGGCGCAGGCCGGACCTGGATTTCCAGTGCCCGCCGAACACAGAGCTGAGAACTTTGGCAGAAGCCTTCGACGCGCTGAGGAGTGGCCAGATAATGACCGCGATGGATATCATCGGGCAGCGGTTCCGCGCCGTCGAGGGATCGGTCCTCGAAGAGGGCGGATGGAGCGTGGCGCGTCATCTCGAAGTGGTTCCCGAAACCTGAGTGAGCTCTGCGACTCCAAGCCTACGGGACATGATGGCGGCGGCGGAGCGCCAAAGCCACCGCCTCTCGCAGGATCTGTGGAGGCGGCGTTGAGATCCGCATTGGAAGCCGTGGAGCGGGTATCCGAACTCAGCAAGGAGTCTGGACGAAGTCAGTCGACACGGAAACGCCGACGACCTGCCCAGTGCAGTGGACCCACACCCCGAAGGGAAAAGGGAAAGAGCAAAGGCAGAGGAAAAAGGCAAAGGCGACAATCGGAAAAAGACAGGACGTCAAGAATGAACAGCAACGACAAGCGAAGGCGTGGTTGTCTGGCTGATGGGATCACTGCGAGTATGCTTCGAGACGATGGACTTTACATCGGCAGATCGAGATCCGTTCTTGGCGGAACCTTTGGAAAGTACACGACGCTGCGTTCCAGTCTCATCAAACGGTTGTCGGAAGTTGTGGGAAACTGATGGGTTCACCCGCTGGGCGATGGCTTCGGTGGCGTCTGTACGAAGTCACATCAAAAGCTTTGTACTGCCACTGCCGCGAAGGTCAACCGTGTCATGGCGATGTGATCGTCAGGGCCTTCGCTGAAGTCATGTCGGAGGAGAAACAGCGCGGAAGAGCCCTACCACGACTCGAGAGCCTTAGTCTCTGCGAAGTGGGATGGGCGTTTGAGAGCCATCTTTGC
>CBDCGQ010000001.1:0-22445 GCA_965216705.1 Verrucomicrobiales bacterium | reverse complement strand
GACGATGTCGCCGATCTATTGATCAAGCCCTAATCGGGGCGGGGAGGGGGCGCGCGTTCGAGCGGGCTCAAAACGAAGAGGGGGCAGAACGCCATCTGGCGTTCTCTTTGAGTGAACGAAAATGCGCGAGCGCGCTGCACCGCTGTTTCGACGGCACCGGCCTTCCTGGACTGCTCCGGTTGAGCTTCTCAGTTTCGGACTCTACTTCCTTTGCGCCGTCCTGCTCGTCCTGAGCCGCATCGGGCACGGAGCCATCAACGAGGCCCGCAACGGTTTGGTCGATCTCTCCGCGCCGATGCTCGAGCTCGCGTCCGTCCCCGCCATCGAGGCGCGCCGTGCCCTGGAACGGGCGGAGCTTTACATGGCCGCCTTCGACGAGGTCGATCGCCTGAAGAAGGAGAACGAAGAGCTCAAGCAGTGGGAGTGGCGTACCAAGCTGCTGGAGCGGAAAGTGGCCCATCTTCGCTCGCTGTTGAACGCGGTCGAAGAGCCGGCTCTTGTCTATGCCACGGGGCGGGTCATCGCCGATGCGCGCGGCCCCTTTGTCCGTAGCGCCCTGATTAATCTCGGCCGCCGGGACGGCTTGCGTATCGGCTATGCCGTGATCAACGGCGATGGCCTTGTGGGCCGCACCGTCGACGCTGGTCATTCCGTGGCCCGCGTGCTCCTCCTGAACGATCTCAATAGCCGCATTCCCGTCCTAGTCGGCCCGGCGGGCGTGCGCGGTCTGGCCTCGGGCGACAACAGCGCCGAGCTTCAGCTCGATTTTCTCCCGGAGGGGGCTACGCTCTACCCGGACGATGAGGTTTACACCTCCGGCAGCGACGGTGTTCTGCCACGGGGCTTGCGGGTCGGCGTCGTTGCGGGCTCGCCCGGCGCCTACAAGGTCCGGCCCCTACGCGGAGCTGAATTCGCTCGATGCCGTCAGCGTTCTGTTCTTCGACGCACCGGCCTTGACCCGCGCCGATCCACCCGAAGCGTCGGATGGCATCGGCGCCTTGTCCGCAGCGCCAGTCGCCGCGCAAAAAACGGCGACGGCAAGTGCCGGTCTGCCCATGGCCGTGGTCCCGCCGCCAACCGGGGAGCAAGCGCAAGCAGAGCGATGACCAACCTCCTCCCGGCCTTATCTGTCTTGTTTGCGGTGGTCGCCACCGCGGTCCCGTGGGGGTTGCCGGCCGATGCGACATTCATTCTGCCGCTGGTCGTGGTGATGATGGTGTTCTGCTGGCGCGCCATTCCCGGCAGCGCGCTCCATCCCGCCGGCGCCGTGGGTCTCGGGCTTCTCGCCGACCTTATGAGCGGCGGTCCGCTGGGCTATTGGGCCCTGATGTGCTTGATCGCAGCGACGGTGGGACGCCGCGCCGGCGCGCTCAAGGAAAGCCAGGATGTCGGCATTCACTGGCTCATCTGGACCGTGCTGGTAAGCCTGCTCGGCGTCTTCGGTTGGCTGCTCGCTTCGCTCTATTATTTCCGCTGGATCGACTGGTGGCCCCATCGCGTTTGGCGCGGTCGCCTCGATCGCCTTGTTCCCGATCGTGCTTTACGGACTGCTGTGGGTTCGTCACGGCCGCGTCGGTCTCGCGCGCAACACGCTCTTCCGAGGCGCGTCATGAGAAAAAAGAAGGCGCTGCACTACGGCGCGCGGAAGAAGCCGGACTATACGCGCAAGCAAAGCTATCGCTTCTCCCGCCGTGCTCTTCTCGTCGGAGGCGCGCAAGCTGGCCTGTTCGGCCTTCTCGGCTGGCGTCTGCACCAGCTCCAGATCCTGGACTCGTCCGATTATCGCCTCTTGTCCGACGAAAACCGGATGATGATGCAGCTGGTGGCGCCTGCACGCGGCTCCATCTACGATCGTTTCGGCGCGCTCATCGCCGAGGACAAAGAGAATCTGCGCCTTCTGGTGCTGCCCGCCTTCTGCAAGAGCCTGCCCGGCACGCTGGATGCGCTCTCCAAGATCGTTCCGGTCTCGGGCGCCACGCGCGACCGCGTCATGCGCGCGGCGCGCCGCCAGAGCGGCTATTATCCCATCCTCATCGCGGAAGGACTGACCTGGCGCCAATTTGCGCTCCTCAACGTGCTCGCTCCGCAGCTCCCCGGCATGCGCGCCGACCGCTCCGCCTATCGCAAATACTACCATTCCCGGCCCATGGCCCATCTCGTGGGCTATGTGGGCATGGCCGGCAAGGAAGAGGTCGATCTCGATCCGGTCATGCGGCTGCCGGGCTTCCGCACCGGGCGTACCGGCGTCGAAAAGACTTTCGACCGGGAACTCCGTGGCAGCCCGGGCAGCGTCAAGTACGAAGTCGATTCCCGCGGCCGCGTGGTTCGCGAATTGGGATCGAAGCCGAGCAGCCGCGGCCGGGACCTGGTCCTGAGCATCGATCATCATCTGCAGACCGTGGCGCTGGACCGCATCAAGGAGCACCGGGTGGCTTCGGTGGTGGTGCTCGACGTCGTGACCGGCGGCATCCTCGCCATGGCGTCGACCCCGACCTTCGATCCCAACGATGTCGCGTTCGATGTGAACCTGGAACGTTGGCGGGAGCTCAGCCGGAATCCCGATCACCCTCTGAACAATCGCGCCATCCGCGGGCAATACCCGCCTGGCTCGACCTTCAAGGTGGTAACGGCGCTTGCGGGCTTGCACGCCGGGGTGATCGACGGGCATGAGACCATGAGCTGTCCCGGCGGCTATTCGGTCGGCCGCAAGCGTTTCCGCTGCTGGAAGGCTCATGGCGGCGGCATCAACGTGCACGAGGCCATCAAGCAGTCCTGCGACACCTATTTCTACGAGACTGCGAAACGCATGGGCATCGACCATCTCGCCATGGTCGCGCGCCATCTCGGTCCCGGCCGGATCTATGATTGCGGTCTCCCGGGGCAGAGTGCGGGCATCATTCCCGATCAGGCGTGGAAGCGCGCCAATCTCATGGAGGCTTGGTACACCGGCGAGACGGTGATCGCCGGCATCGGCCAGGGCTTCGTCTCGACCACGCCACTGCAGCTCGCCGTCATGTCGGCGCGCGTGGCCACGGGCCGCGCCGTGCTGCCCAAGCTGATCCTATCGCCAGGAGAGACCGAGCCGTGGCCCTTGCTGAGCCTCGACCCGGTGCACCTTGATATGGTCCGAAGCGGCATGATCGGCGTGGTGAACGAGCCGGGAGGCACGGCGCGCCGTTCGGCCTTGCAGATTCCGAACATGCTGATGGCCGGCAAGACCGGCACATCACAGGTGGTCAGTTTCCAAAACGAGCACAAGCTCTCCGCCTATGAGCGCGAGACCCATGCGCTGTTCATCGCCTATGCCCCGGCGGACGCGCCGCGCTACGCCGCGGCCTGTGTGGTCGAGCATGGCGGCGGCGGCTCGGCCGCGGCCGCGCCCGTGGTGCGCGATGTCATCACCGAGGCCTTACTGCGCGATCCGGCCGGACGTCCCACCTTCGTCGCGAACAGCGATGCGCCGCCAGCGGCCGTCGCGGCGGTGGAGCCTGTGCGATGAAGCTGCTCTTCGCCGTGGCCCCGGCGCCAAAACTCAATCTGAGCAAGAAACTCCTCCTGCTCAACTGGCCATTCATTTTGCTGATTACGGGCATCGTTTTGGTGGGGGCGGCATCGCTCTACTCGGTGGCGGGCGGTTCTCTCGATCCTTGGGCCAGCCGCCACGTGGTTCGGTTCTGTTTCGGCTTGGCGCTGCTCTTCGCCGTGGCGTTCTCCGACATCCGCTTGTGGCTGCGCGGGGCGTATCCGCTCTATCTGGCGGCGCTGATGCTGATGCTTTTGGTGCCGCTCATCGGCGTCGAGAGCGGGGGCGCCCCGGCGCTGGCTTGGCTATGGCGAGCTTAGCTTCCAACCCTCGGAGATGATGAAGATCACGCTGGTTCTGGCGCTCGCCCGGTACTATCAGTGGCTGCCTCCTGAGAAGATCTGGCGCCCCGACGCGCTTCTGCCGCCGGTCCTGATGATCAGTCTCCCGATCTTGCTCGCACTCGCGCAGCCCGACCTGGGGACCGCGGCCCTGTTCGCCATCATTGGCGGCGGGCTGCTGTTTCTGGCCGGCGTCAGCTGGTTCTATTTCGGCGCGGTCATCGTCGGCGTTGTGGTGGCGCTGCCCCACGCCTGGGAGAAGCTGCACGACTATCAGCGAGAGCGGGTGCTGACCTTCATCGACCCCGAGCGCGATCCGCTCGGCTCCGGCTACCATATCCTCCAGTCGAAGATCGCTATCGGGTCGGGCGGGCTTGCCGGAAAAGGCTATATGCAAGGCACGCAAGCCCAGCTCAACTTCCTGCCCGAGAAGCACACCGATTTCATCTTCACCATGTTCGCCGAGGAGATGGGCTTTGTCGGCGCCGTGGTGTTGCTCGCCCTTTACTTGCTGGCGCTGCTGTTCATCACCTATATGGCGCTGCGCTGCCGGAGCATCTTCGCCAAGCTGCTCGCCGCAGGCGTCGGGCTCACGCTTTTTGCCTATGTGTTCATCAACGTCGCCATGGTCACGGGGCTGGTGCCGGTGGTCGGCGTGCCACTGCCGCTCGTCTCCTATGGCGGCACCTCGATGCTGACCATGATCATCGGGCTCGGCTTTGTGCTCAACGCCCATATCAATCGCAACGTCACCTTCCGCCGGTCGGAAGTGCGGGCTCTATGGTAGGCGGCGGCTAGCCATTTTTGGCGCAAAGGCAAACTGGACAGGTCAACCGGGGCAGTGCTAAGGGGAGCACCCTTGGAGCGCCGAACGCTCCAGACCAGATGGGCCTCTCTCGGGGAGGGTACTTCTGAGGGCGCATAGCTCAGTGGGTAGAGCAGCTGACTCTTAATCAGCGGGTCCACGGTTCGAGTCCGTGTGCGCCCACCACTAACTCTCGGATATAGTTTTAGAATTTCGCTTACACGGCTTTGTTGCCGAGATCTGAGCCCACAAGGTCAACAATCCGGGTCAACATATAGTCCAGACGGAAGGCTAGCCGTAGTTGCTCAACGCTGGGGCTACACGAATCGCCTGATCCTGTGCATACAGTTGAGCGTTATGAAGGTCAGATTGAGGAGCACGGAGCAGTGGCATATGCTCGCCAGGGGCTTTCTATGGGACTGGCCAGTAAAGCAACGAAGGGCAGTGAGCCGACCGAACTCGGTAGCGAGAAAGCAAACGCGCCATCGGTATAAATCGCCCACTGAGTCGAGCGCGGTATCGCTCCATCAACTCCTAGATCAACTCGGCTTTGATCAGCTCAGTTCAAGCCAGTTAGACCTGCTTCGTTCGGCGGAGCCGGCGCAAGCTGGCAAGGACGTTCAGCTCTTTTACTGCGGAGATTTGGGCGCTACTCGATCGGCCTACGGTCGCGATTGTTGGAACTCGAGAAGTCTCTGAGGCAGGTCGTGCTCGCACTCGACGGCTAGCTCGCGAACTCGTAGGCGCCGGGGTCCACGGTCATGTCCGGGCTTGCACGCGGAGTTGATACCGAAGCGCACCGAAGTGCTGTTGCTGAAAGTGGGAGCACAGTCGCCGTGATCGGCACGCCGTTGACCCAGGCATATCCTGCCGAGAATGCAGTGCTGCAGGAAGAAATCTATCGCAAGCACTTGTTGCTCAGCCCGTTTCCGCGAGGGAGAAAAGGTCTTTCGCGCAAACTTCCCCAAAAGGAACCGCATTATGGCGGCACTGAGTGCGGCGACCGTCATCATCGAGGCCTCGGATTCTTCAGGCACGCTGCATCCAAGCTGCTGAGTGTCAGAGGCTCGGACGTTGGCTTTTTATCGCCAAGGCAGTTGTTGATGACCCGCAACTATCATGGCCGTCTAAGTTCCTAGGCAAACCACGCACAGCCGTGCTGACAGAGACCAGCGATGTCTTATCGGCAATAGCGAATGACAATTCTTAAGGCGGCTTGGATTTGTCCATACTTGACTGCCGGAGGTACCTGGCGGCAGGCAGACTATAACGCGTCGATGATGGTCAAAGCCTTGAAGGGAAAGCCCTTCAACGGATATTTCGACGCCAAAGTCGGGGGTGTGGCTCGTCGCTTCACCAACGATAATGCTTCCGACTTTCTGCCGACCATCCACCAGTTCATGGCCAAAATGATACTCGATCGGATTGAGGACGATGCAACCTTGATCCCAATTCCAAATTCACCCGTCACTTCCGTCACGCACTTGGAATTTAAGACCAAGGCTTTGGCAGAAGGCATAGCGGCCCAAAGTGGAGGTCGTCTCCGGTCCAATCCCATTCTGGTTTTCAGGGAAGCCCAACCTTCGTCGAGTAGCGGAGACGGCTCAAGGAATCCGAATCATTTCGCGGAAGCATATGAGCTGACCGAAAATCCTACTGGGCAGATAGTGTTCATAGACGACGTGCTCACGACTGGCGCTCATTTAGTTGGAGCCTGCTGGAGGCTCGAGGGGACTTGATTGCACCATTCCGCTTGCCGCCAGTTGGGGGAGGACAGTAAGTGAACAGTTGGATCCCGTCTTCCAGTACCGGGAGGAGGAGCTTCCCTTAAACCGCTTCACCGCTGATTTCGAACAGATGTGGAGAAACGAGGAGATATTGGTTGACAAAAGTGGTATAAATTCGGGTATGGTTGCCTCAACGCTTCAGCAACCAATGGGGCATACCGATGACAGCCGAAATTCGACGTTTCTTGACCGATCAACTACCGCT
The DNA here is from genome assembly GCA_965216705.1 of Verrucomicrobiales bacterium. GTDB lineage: Bacteria > Verrucomicrobiota > Verrucomicrobiia > Verrucomicrobiales > DEV007 > Arctic95D-9. The sequence goes on along the minus strand of CBDCGQ010000001.1, from coordinate 15,784 downwards.
CGCTCACCAATCAATGATTCCGACTACGCTCAAAACCGCCTACGCAGCGGCGGCCGACTTGGCTAAGGATCAGCCAATTCTTCAAACGCCGAGTGCGTTGGACAATCGCGGCCGGCTAGTAGCTTGGGCTGTGGATCGAGCATTCGAACTTCTGATCAAGACGGGCAAGTGGCCTTACGATTACAGCTGGGAGCCCTTCGCGAAGCCAACAGGCCGGTTCCTCCGCATTCGCCTTTTCACATTCGACCATGACAGTTAGCCAGGTTGCACGGGCAGCAAAGCCTCCTCGTCATGCGCAATTCCGGCAGAACGCATTTTTCAATAACGCGCCACTTCTGTTCAAGGAGATGGAAGAGGAGGCGGAGCGGGCGATCACGGGGCTTCCTTCGTTTCTGCTAATTCACGGGCACCAATCACTCGATTTTCGCACACATCGGGCTGCCACATTCGACTAAACGTCGTTTCCTCTATCGAGCGCCAAATCTTCTCCGAGTACCTCACGTCGTCGACACGGAAGAGACGGCTGCCGAGGCTATCGACGTAGAGGCGGTGGTGACCCTAAAAGACGAGATTCAAAAGTGGCAGATCGACAACAATGTCTGACAAGCTTGTCTCGATTAGTGCAGCACGTGACGCTCGAACTGCGCGGCGTCTAGTCCCAGGTCGATTGCAGCAAGCGGCGGAAGGCAAAAAGACTCAGTCAGCGCGAACTTGCTGACCGCTTAGGGCTCACGCGGCAAGCCATTTCTGCTTTCGAGCAGCGCGAAAAGCATCCTGATGGCACAACGATGTTTAAGCTCGCCGACGTACTAGATCAGCCGATTTCGTTCTTCGTGGGAGACATTCCTCCCTTACTGGGACCTTTGAGCACACGCTTCTTTAGGCGCTTCGGAGCTGAGACGAAGCGGCTGAATGAACAGTGTGAAGTTTACGGAGAGTGGGTTCGTCGCAGCTGTGCAGTACCTAGGCACGTTTGTGAATTTTCCTGCGCTGAATTTGCCAGAGGGCGCCATCCGAGGTATCGGAACTAGGATATGAAGAAGATGAGATCGAAGATGCTGCGACGGCAGTACGACGGGCATGGGGTCTAGGCGACGGCCCCATTGGCAATCTTCTAAAGCTAATCGAGAGCAGAGGTATTTTCGTAGCGCGACTTCCCATCAAAGGATGAGCGCGTTAATGCGTTCTCCTACTGGAGTGGCGGAACACCCTTCATTCTTTTGGGCTCCGATGACACCACTGCAGTTAGAGTTCGCTTTGACTTAGCACACGAATTGGGACATCTCGTTTTGCACCGCGGAATCGACGAGGCAGAATTGGAGGATAAGAAAACACTCAAGCGCGTGGAGGCGGAAGCGAATCGATTTGCTGGTGCGTTCCTTATGCCGGCAGCGACATTTCCAAATGAGATCTTTTCGACCCGACTGGATGCCTTCAAAGAGCTGAAGGCGCGCTGGAAGACTGCCATATCGGCGCAAGTCCATAGGTGCAGCGACCTCGGACTATTCACAGAGCATCAAACATTGAATCTTTATAAGCAAATTAGCGCCAGGAGATGGCGCAAGCGAGAACCTCTCGATGACGTCCTCCCAGTGGAGGAACCCTCGATGCTGCCAAAGACTTTGGACTTGCTCCTTAGTAGTGGCAAGGCAGCGCCGACTGACATCGCGTCGGGGATCAACATAAACCCTCGGCTAATTGCGGCTCTGCTCAACGTTTCAGAAACCGTGTTTGATGTCGCACAACCAACCTACACTAGCCCCATACTCAAATGAATCGATGGCCGGGACCGCCTGTATAGTCGTCGGCTCTAGTTCAAGTCTGCGGATCGGTTGCCGTTCCAACAAGTCCTGGCATCGGCTCGACGGTGATCATTTGGTCAAGCGTCTTGGTCGTGAAGACTCTGCCGTCAGTGTCTCGGACTACCGGTCCTAGGGTATCTGCGGTTCTCCGCCAACCCAGTCCTGCAAGTACTGCAAAGACCGGAATTCCGCCGAGCCTAACAGCTTCGTTGCGCAACGCGGTAAATCGAGCCGCTTTGTCCCGCGCGGTTCCACCGTCGTTTGCTTGTTTGCACTCAAGAATTGCTCTAACCAGGCCACTGTTGTCGTGGAGCACAAAATCGGGTGCCGGCTTCACAGTTATACCGAAGCGCTTCGCGATTAGCTCCTTGGTGCTTGGGCCTGTTCGCACATAGGGAATCCGGGAAGACGCAAAAAGCTCTTCCACGGCATCCTCGATCAAGTTCCCCCTCTTCCCCGATGTGGCATCGAGAAGTTGCCGAAAAGCTCCTCCATAATGTCGCTGGTGTAGAAAAACCGGAAGCGGGACATTCTCTTCCGCATAATCGCGGACGGTAGTCCAACCTGAAGCGGTATCCGGCTTATCTATCTTGCTTCGAACGTCGCCAGATCTTTTGGGAAACAAGCTGCCAATCATCATTCGATCGACAAACTGCGGCCGCCAATTTCGCCTCAGCCGGCTTAGCCCGCTTGCCACTCTCTATGCTTTTCAATCTGCCGATCGAAAGCGGCTTTGCTTCCTCTTCATCAGCTGGAATGACCGTCGCGGCGGCAAATTCCTGAGTAGTGAGACCCAGAAGGAGTCTAAAGATTCGGACTGTTACAGGCTCCGCTTCGATCGCTTTTGAAAGCGAACCTATATCGACTTCAGTAAAGCCCGCAGTTAGCCGATAAGCGAGGACATAGGCTTGCTCGATTTGAATAAGCTCATAGTCGTCCCGCCAGTGAATGTAGCCGAAATCTGGCGCCAGTTCCGAAACGTAAATGGCATCTGCAATTGCAGCGTACACGCTCTGGTGATGCGCCTTGCCAAATTCTTCTGGAACAGCGCGAATCAAAGAGACGCGATTGTTCCAATTTTCTTCCGTCGCCAGTCGCTCTACGACTGCGGAAATTGTGTCGGACATCACGCTGCTATCGGCCGGTCTTGAAGCGTTCAGGCACTACTGCAGCATACTTGGGGTCCAGCTCCGTTACCAGCCACTGCCGGCCGAGGAGTTCGGCGGCCAAAGCAGTGGTTCCAGTGCCTCCAAAAGGATCAACGACCAGTTGTCCGGGCTTGGTCAGGAGGTTAATGAAGAACGTGGGTAGAGGTAACGGAAACCTTGCGGGGTGAAGAGTGGGATTGGGTCTAAACTCTGGCTCCAGGTAAATTAGTGTCGAGGGACGAACCAAGTCAGGCCCTGCCTGTACTCGCTTTCTTCCCTGACCAGAGGGCGCATTCGCCCTGACGAAATTATGGTGCCAGCTTCTTTCGTCGTTCGCGATCCTTTGCATCCCAACGAGCGGGAGAAAGGCAATGTTCCGGGAAGAATTGCCCAATCTGGGCTCTTAGCGAAATTGAAAGCAATACTCGACCGCTTCCTTTAGGTATCGCTTAAAGCGGCCAGGGGGCGGAGAGGGCTTTCCCCAAACAAAATCTTCACAAAAAAGAAAGCCTTGGTCTCGAAGCCAAAAAATCAATTCGTACTGGAGAGTGCCCCTCTCATCCCCTCTGCGACGAGAGCGGTAGTTGAGTACAAAGCTACCCGTTGGCTTTAGCGTTCTCAGAATCTCCGCCGTCACGGACAGAAAGTAGCCCTCATACCAATCTCGCTCGTATTTTTCTCCATTGCCGTATTTCGACTGTCCATCGTACGGCGGGAGAAGTAACAACCAAGTCGACGCTGTCAGAAGGAAGGCGCTTGAGGGTCTCGAGGCAATCTGAGACGAGCAGCTTTCCGAGATCGGTCTTGAAGACCGTCTTCCCGCGGAGGCGCACCGATGAAATAGGTGAAGTGGCTGGTCGGACGCCGTTTGCTGCACCCCGACTTCCATCAGCCGAGCCAGGACCAGGACGAATCGCTTCAGGCATGCATTGCGTATGGCATCTAATTGGACATTCATCAAACCCTGGGGTGAGTCGCGGCATAGGCGAAGAAGTTAGCTTCTAATATCCCCCGCCAACGCCGCCTAGGCCGCTGCTTTAGGCGGGGTTCCGCCTCTGTAGTCCATTTGTGCCCTCAATCGCAGCTGGACCAGTCGTTTGGCCTTGGCTTTGAGTTTCCTCGGTATTGGACCGATAGTCGTTCGTGATCCTCGACAGGCAAATAAGAGAGGGCGCCGCCTGAACGTGGGCACCTCAGCCTCGCCCAGCAACCGCGCAAGTTCCCGCCGCACGGACGCTTCGCGTAGGGTTCAGCTGTTCCTTCAGATAGTGCTGCTAACCGGCTGGTGCACCGCAATTGCCTAAGCAATGTTTCGCGGCACGTTACGCTATCTTCGCCTCTCGGACGGGCACGAAGAGGGTATTTCGACATCTCCGCGATAGAGGACTGAGCCTGTTAGCATGAATACCGGTAGCCCCCACTCCCTCAGTACCCTCACCGCCCGGACGAAGTCCTTGCACCGCCACTCGCTGCGTTCGATCAGTTTTGATATCTCAACACGACCCTCATTGGAGGTCTGTAGTTCAGCAAAAAGGCAGCACTCGACGGCACCTATGGTTGTGGGTGATGGCTGGGCCTGGAGTTGGGCTCGAGGCTTTGCGACGTAGCCGTACTTCATCCACATCCGCGGCAAGACATACAGCTTCTCGATCTCTCGCAAACCATGGGTCCTCTGATGGTGAGCCACGCATAGCTCGCAACGAGATCGCACTGCTGAAGTTTACCCGCGGGTCTAGTGCAATCCTCCCAGGCTTGTTGGACCACTCGCCGCCAAAGATCCCGTAGCTCACCATCGCTACGATCAAACTCCTCAAACGCTTCACAGGTGTTTGGGTCGTGGAATGGGTCCGTCTGGAACACTCACTCTCCTCGGGCTTGAGGGTGCCACGAAGCCGTCGGGCTGGGCTGGCAAGCTTCGATATGTCTGCAAAAAAGGGGGTGCCGATGAGGTTAGCTGCCCCACCGGCACCAGCACCACGCTCGCGCCCAAGGAGAAGACGGAGCGCTGATTCACTCTACTCCGCGTTAAGCGCAGCCAATGCGGTAGAGACGCGCAAGCTCAGGATCGCGAGCAGCGAGTAGTCGAAGGTACGCCGTGTTAAAGGTTTCCTGATCGCGCTGACGGTTCTTGACGTATGACTCGATAGAGTCCGCAGCGACATTGCCGGCTATCGCTCGGAGCGCAGCGTCTGAGCGCTTCGCAACGGGACTTTTGGGCGTCGAATAAGCTTCGCTGTAGAGCTTCCCAAATTCAGGGTCCTTATCCTTCGCCAAGCGGTTCATGCACTCCAAATCAGTCTCGCCAGCGTGGCGACTCTTCACGATGAACGCATCTAGCTCCGACTTTTTCGAAAATCTACTCATGCTGATACCTTTCATTTGTCTGCAGCCGAGCAACTCCGGTCGGCATCGTTGCCTACCGGAGTCTGAGCTCGGTTTCCCCCACCTGTCAGTTGGGTTATGCGGCTGCGCTTGCGGCCTCTTCCTCGGCCAAGCCTTCGAGATAATCTCGGCGCCGCTCCGCCTGCTGTTCCTCGATCGCCCGGTCGAGTGCGGCCTCCCAAGAGGCTCGACGTGCTTCGCCAGGATCGGCGTGACCGCCAACAATTTCTTCAATCCGTGAGATGCGGGCGGTAAGTGCGGCGAGCGCCTCGGCTAGGCCGGCTACTTCCCTTTGGTGGCTGAACTTTCTGGCGTTCTTAGCCATTTTCTGTATCTCCCTCAGTGACTTAGCATAGTACAGCGTACTTGAGCCCTAGCAGTCAAATCGGAGGGATGCTTTTTTAGCCGCCCCAGCCATAGGGGCTGCCCAGACCTTGCCTCATGTATTCGCGCGTCTCGGCGTCGTCGGCATGCGCCAGGGGTGAGAGGTCCAGCCCGTAGCCATCGATCAGCCGTGCCCCGACCAATACTCGATCGCGCTTCTTGCGGTTGGCCATCACGCAGGCGCCGGCCGCGGCGTTCGCGAGATCGTCATGTTGGTGCCTAGGGTGGTCAATAGTCGAACGTCCTGATGGTCCAGTCCGCCGCTGAAGGTTGCAAAGTTGATTGATGAGTTTCGAGTTGTCGAGAAGGCGGGCCGTTCCGGAGTTTAGAAGCGGCAAGAACGAAAGGTAAAGCTCGCTGCGATTTTGTTTGCTCAAGGTGTAATTTATGCCGTGCCGCCTAAACGCCTCCCGAACGAATCCGGTCGCATAGGCGTCACCCTCCACTGAGCGCAAACCGTAAGCCTTCAGAGTAGCTGCAAACTGCTCGACCACCACCGAGGGATCGAAGGGAGGACGGACCTCACAGAGGACGTCGAGAATTGAGACTCCCCTATCGGCGTGGGCGATACCCAACGTCATCGAATCTTGGCTACCGGAACTCGGGTCGACAAATCCTACGTAACGCACGCCGTCGAGATGAGGGCGCTCCACGCGGTCCCTCTCAATACAGGCCATGACGACATCACGGTCTACGAAGCTCGCGAGATCGGAGCGGAACTCCGCGAGATATTCGGCCGCTGCCGCCTCCGGATCGTCAGCCAATGCTTGTGCAATGATCTCAGGATCGAGAGTAGGATTCATCAACGCTGATGGTCCCCGCCAAGTCAGCACTTTAGAATCATCGTCGCCGAAGTGCTTCTGGTGCGTCTCGTAGAAAACACCTTCCTTCGACCATGGCGTACTGATCGACAGCATCAATGGCTGCGGAACATTGCTCATGCCGGGCGTCAGCGATCGGAAAATTTCTTTGGCCGGATTCGTTGACGAGGTCTCATCGCGCCAGAAGCAGACCTCGTCAGCGAGAACCATCGGGGTACTAAAGCCCCGGACGCCACGGAAACTCGCCGACCGTATCGTCAGGTCACAGCGATTGCTGAGCCGGATCTCCTCGCCAGTACTGCCTTGAATCAACGGCGCTGTGACTGGGTTCGATTCTAGTAGGGCGAGGGCGTAGTTCTTGGCCTGTGCCGCCTGATCCTTCGATTGGCTGAGTAAGAGGACCTTCGCACGTTCTCCCTTGGCGAGGTAGTGCGTGTGATTCCAAAATGCTGCGGCCGTCGAGACCAGAAGCGCTCCAATGCGGGTCTTGCCGCCGCGCCGGCCACAACAGGCTTGTGCTTGCCGCGGACCGTACATGAATGGTCGATTCCTCCCTGTGCAAGTGGTGAAAGTCTGCATCTGACACGTCGCGGGCGCGTGGCCATCAAGCGAACGCAGGAACGGCATCCAGTTGGTGAGATCCATATCTGCCAGCGCATCGGCAAACACTGTTGAGGCGGCGTCTTCAAAGCTGATTGACCGAAAAGGCTTCTGGCCCATCCGATACTCCCTTCATCGTTGTCAAAAGGCTGTGCGAATGCGCTGCGGAATTTCAGGGCTGGCGCAGGCCCTACTGCGACCGCCCCCGGTCTAGCTTTTTTGTAGGCCGGTCGGCCTATGCAGGTTCGCCCTCTAGCACCTCAGTGTCCTCCGCTTCGGCGCGCGCTTGGCGGAACTGATCGGCAAAAGCCAGCGGATCGATTGTCTTTAACTGACGTGGCTTGCGCTCCAAACCCAGTGCGACCAGGACCTGGCGCAGGCTGTTGGTCAGACGCGTAACGTCCTCGAAGCTTGGCACTGGGCCTTTTCCGCCCGTGAGAAGCGCTCCCTCAATGCGATCTAGCAAGACGCTGAGCGCGGCGGCACGCCGAGCCAACAATGCCTGTGCTCTCGTGATGTCTTGCTCACCGCCGAGATCCTGGATCAGCGTGCCTAGCGTGTCCGCGTACTCCTTGGCCTCCCGCGTGCGCCGGTCGGTTAGAGCATTCCGCATGTGCCGCACGGCCGTGCTAGACCGGTGTTCTGAGGGCAGAATAGGGCCGCTGTCGCCGGCACACGGCGCCGTACGCGGCGTTTCGCCAGCAGTTGGGCTGCTTGTCCTGGTCTTCGGGCTCTTATCAGCCGTACGCTTGGCCCTGTTAGCCGGGCGCTTTCTCACCATTTCGTCCCCATTGTTGACCAACGCTTGTTGACCCGCCCAGCAGGTGCATCAGTCTATATCGCGGAAGTCCGCGCTAATCTGAGCGCAGGCCCTCTGTGGCTGTGTCATTGTCCCTCTGCCGTGGGGCTGCAGTCAAATCTGAGGGCCATGGGGGCGCGCCCTTGGGGTCGGCCTATGATGCCGGCCGCTTAACTTGTGAGACGCAAAGATGGATTTGGATCTGATCACGCTTCTAACTTTTGCCGGCACGACCGGCCTGCTCACAACTTTGCTGAATCAAGGGGTCGGGTGGTGCCGAGAAGCCTGGTCGGCATCGCGGAGGCGGAAATCACTTGCGGGGTACCACGCCCTGCGGCTCGCCGTCATCCTGGAAAGCTACGCCTACGCTTGCTCAGAATTCCTCACCGACAACGCAAATGCGGAACACGCACCAGGAAACGAATTCCCCGATTGGTCCACGCAGCTCCCTACCCTCGAGCCTTACCCAGACGACAGCGAGGGGTGGCGCGCGATAAATCTCCAGCTTGCGGCCAGATTGCTTGATCTCCGCAATAAGGCGGCGGGAAGCCAAAGCATAATTCGAGCGACAGCTACGTACGCCATCGACGATCTCGGGGACGTGTTAGACAGGGAGGCGGGCAGCCGAGGTCTCGAGGCATGGAAGTTGGCGCAGGCCCTTAGAGAGGGGCATCGACTTCGGGGCCGCTGACGTCGTTTGGAACTACGCAAAGGTGCTCGAGACGAAGCTCGAGCAAGCACGTAGATCGCTAAACGATCGCGCTCAAAGCGCTGCCGAAACTCTCGCAGAATTAGCGGCCGACGATAATCGTGTGGAGAAGGAGGCACCTTCTCCTAGCATCAGCTAGTTTTTGATCACCTGAGAGTTGTAAACTGGGAGCCGAAATTACGGGGGCTCAAGATGACACCACCCGATAAGCCAAAGATATTTGACGTCGCAGCTGATGTTAGAAAATTCGAGATCGATCTTTTTTGGCGGAGATCGATCTTTTTTTGGGGCTTCATTGCCGCCTCCTTCATCGCGTATTCAGCCATCGCAACACGATCGGATGCCCCGACGGAATTGCTTATCGCCGTTTCGTCATTTGGACTCGTTTGCAGCATCGCTTGGACGCTGGCGAACCGCGCGAGCAAGTTTTGGCAGGAAGCATGGGAAGCCAAGCTTGAAACTCTAGAAAAGGACGTTCTCGGAATCGACCTCTTCAAAGCGAAGTTCACCCCAACTGACTGGTATTTTTGGGGCGCCCATCGGTATTCAGTCTCTAGGCTAGCTATCGCCCTTAGTGACTTTACAGTTTTGCTTTGGGTGTATCTGCTGGCGCGCGCTGCTCTCGACATGGAGGTCGAAACGATCATGGACCCTTCTGTGCTTATCCCGATCTTCACCCTAGGTTACATAGTGGCGATGTTCATTTGGGGACGTTCTAGGTCGTGACGTGAGCTTAAGAGAACAACGAACCTTGGACCGGGAGGAGGGGCTCTTTCTGCCAGTTCTCCCTTCGAAGGAGTAATTTATCAGCCGAGGTCCGGCCATGCGCGTGGGCGTGCGTCCCCCTATAGGGGGGGACTCCGCACGGCACGGTATCGCGTTTGGTGCGGAAGCGTGCGGTTGCTATACGCACACTGAAATCGGCGGATTCCGCCAGTTTTTTTTGACCGTGCGGACCCCGTGCGGACCGCCCCGCACGCCCAAATTTTCCGACCGTGCGGAAACTGTGCCCGTCCAACCGGTTCGAACAAAACGATCAGGCCGCATTTTCCCCCTCGACGGGTTCATCCACCCATCCGAACGTCCAAGGTGAGCGGGGATTATTCGGGTCTTGCTTATTGGCGTAGCGGCTTAACTCTCCGCCCTTGGCCAACTTACCTAACAGCTCCCGAACTCGTGTCTTCTCTGTAACCTGCTCCCCATCGCTAAGATTCGGACAGCAGCGGTTTACCACCTCATCCGCAAGCGCTTTGGCAGTAAAGTCGGCGCGTCCCTCCCGATGGCTGTCCTGCAGAATTGTCTTGGCTGCTGATATGATGTGCTGATTGGCTGTCCTACCCGCATTTGGCTCGTACTTCACGCCTTCTATGCGGCGCAGTGCGAGAGTCTTTCTAACGTTGCCTTGACCATCAACGTACGCAGTCACGTTCTGGGCGCGCATGTAGATGGATCCGATCTCCTTGTTGTCGTCTTCACGGAATTTGATTGGCGACAACTTGATCACGCGCCATCCGGGGCCTGAGTCTTTCACTTCGACCATCCACATCACGTCGACAAAGGCTCGATGGTTATAGGCGCCGAGAGCTCCGCGATCGGTGTCCTTGCCCGTGTGGTGCACGACGTTGATAAAGCATCGCCCGCCAAACATTCGCTGCATGACTTTGATGCCAGCGTTCCAGAACGTCTCGGAGTCATGTGGGAGAACAATATTGAGCCCTTGGGCGGCCTTCATCATCGTGTCAATGACGATGACGTCCGGTTCAGCGCCGTCGAAAGCCTTCCTGACAGATTCTACAAAAAGGGTGCGTGATGCCTCATCATGCGGGAGTACGGCAATTGGTGCTATGAGGAGAGGTAGATCATCATCGATCTCCACTCCCATTTTCTCCAGCTCGACTTTATGGGCACGGAGCCAACCGGCAATCCTTCGCTTGAGGCCGAGCTCACCTTCGCCGGCGACGTAGACTACCCGAAGTGGCCGCAGAGGGTGAAAACCCTCGAGGCCAGTGCCTTCGCCTTCACCCCAAGCCTTGCCGACGGCGAAGCTCAACGCTTGGTCCAGCACCAAAAACGATTTAAGCGCGCCGGCTTCACCAAAAATAATGCCCGTGCCGCCTTCAGGCGCGAGCGTCGGCACGAGATATTCCTGATCAGGCTGACTCAAGACTTGGCCTATGCGGAGCAGCGGAAAGCGAGGCTTTTCACCTCTATTGACCAGCAGACCCATACGAGCGAGGTAATCGCGCTGTGCCTCCTCCAGATCCGCCCGCGCTTCCTCGAATTGGGCCTGATCGTGATTAAGCGCCTGATCTAAGCGGCCAGGAGCCTCCACACCTTCGAACAAGACTTCTGCTCGTGCTGGCCCGACCGTAGGGCCGACGTTCTCGCCAGATCGTGCCGCACTCTTTCTGGCAAGATCGATCAGTGTGCCGATGCCGATTTGATTCGATCGACTCTTTGGTCTGGCGCTGGCGATGATCGCATCCGCGGCCTCATCGTCTGTGTATCGGCCGGGCTCCATGCCTTCCTCGTTGAATTCCCCACGAGAGAAGCGACGGAAAGTCTCGAGCGCATCCCAGTCCAGATCTGGCTCGCCGGCGTGAGGATGGTCACTCGGATGCACCGCGCGCGCGGATGCGATGGCAAACCCAATGTTCCGCCAGAGCTCCCGGTCCCAGTGGATGGCGGGATCGTTGGATACGATCGACAACCACCGCTCCACCATCTGGGCGGTGACTGGCTCGCCGTTGGTCTGCGCTTCGACCACGTGCTCCGGCAGCATGCCGCGCCCGGTGATCCGAACCTCAGAGAAGCCACGGTCCTCCATCTCTCGACTAAGCGCGTGGGCCAGCTTTTCGATTTGTGTGGCGGTGAGAATCGGATGGCGCGTGAACAGATTCTGGAGGGGGTTCCTACGCGTCCATTCGTATTCACGACCGGTGTCAGGATGCGGCCCGAATGCGGAGATCTTGCAGCCGGCGCCGAGGATCTCGACTTTCACCTCACCATCCCTTGGAGAGGAGCCTTTGATCGTGATCTTGCCACGAGGCTCACAGCCCGGCCTGAGCCTGAACAGTAGAGCGCACCCCTTGCTACCGTGCCTCTCGCCTTGATTCCGAGGTAGCAACGTTTGCCCATCAACGGTGAACCGAGAGCAAACGTTTCGTAGAGCGTTAACATCATCAGGGTCGTACAAATCGATGTCGACAGTGATGAGCTCGCCACACCGAAGTCCAATGTTAGTGTGATCGGGATGCTGATCGAGCTGCTCGGCAAGCCACTCAGGAGTGATCTCGGCTGTTGGCCAACCCTCAATGTATGTAGCTTTGCTACGCTCCAGCTCCGGGATGGGCTCATAGCCGTTTGCAAGCAGTTTTAGGTTCCGCTGGTAGCTGACGTTCAACTGCGATTTCAGCATGTCATCTCCTTGAGTAGACTGCTGCGGAGAGGCGGGGACCTGAGTGAGCCAACGCTGATCCATACCTCTCAGCAGAGCGAAGCCGCCCGAAGCCAGCGAGGGGGGCCTTCTGGTCTGAATTAGAGCGAAAGTTCTTTCTGCAGCCTTACTCGCGACGCCACAACTTTACGCTGCTATGACGGTCCAGACGTCCCCTTGAGTCTATCGTCTAGTTCCCTCTTAATGCCCATGTGACCGCTTCCTTTTGTTTGCGGCGGCGATCAGGTCAAAGGCAGCGAGTTTAGCTTCGGATACGCTCGGACGTGCACGCGAGTAATAGACTTGATCAACGTCGGGCGAGGTGGTGTCGAGAGCTATAGCGGCCTTGAAACCAGCCCCCCTTCGTATAATCGTGATGCGGTATCCTTGGTGGCGAATAGTGGGATGACCCTTGCGCGACTGCTGCCAATTTTTATGCGTGGGAAACCTGTCTCTTCGCCGCCCACGTCTCTCCATGTCGGCTTGTCGTTGGCGTGCACCAACGTAGTCTTCCGACATTTTCCCGGCACAGACACAGCCGGAGCGGAGAGCGCCAGAATAATCAGGATGCGTCATTATGTGGACGTATCGAATCTCTTCCTTTTCGCACATCTGGCAAACTTCGCGCTCATCGGGGCCGAGGTCCTCATCATCGGTGCAGGACCAGCCCTTCTTAGGAACGCCAGCGACTGACCACTTGCCGAAGAAAAGCGCCATGCAGAGCCTCCAGCTTGGCGATTAGGCTGTACCCACCATAAGGGAGGGATCAGGCGGCTGGCATTGACGCCTTCCACGCTTTCAACTCGTCCACTAGGAACTCGAGATGATGAAGGAGGCCGTCGATCTCATCGCCTCCCTCAACTAGAATCTTAAGTCGGCGGGTGCCCTCAGCCTTCACTGTGCGGCTAGGCCGGTGGTCCCATTTGCCATTCCAAGTCACCTCGACATCAAATTTGCGGATGGTCTCAAAGTCCGTGCTTCCAGTTTGCAATGCGATGTTCAGCTCAGTGTACTTATCGTAGAACCGACCATTGCGTCCTTTGACCGCCTCGAATACGAGCCTACTTTTGTGGAGGCCGCCGTACTCGGAAACGCCATGGCGGGATTCTTCTTGTTGTTCCGTCGCAGGCTCGATCCAAGCCTTGGTCCGGTTTGTATAGCTATAAGCATCACCCTCAAAGATTCCAATTTTGCTCAGGTCCATAGTAATACCTCCCGAATTGATTGTTGCTGTGAATGATTGGTGAGAGCGCCGGCTATGCGGCCTGCCGCATGGACTCGCGTTGCGCGGCCCAGGACTCGACCTCGGCCCGGCTGTAATACAGACGGCCACGCGGTGAATCCGTGAAGCGGACAGGGCGCGGGAAGCCTGCCAGGTTGCCGCGACCGGTACACCCCGACCAGTTGCGGACGGTTCGGCCGCAGACGCCCAGTAGGGCGGCGACTTGGCAAACAGTGAGGTAGGCGGGGCCTAGAATTTTTCTTGACGGTACTACCGACTCTGTGGTTAGTTGCATTGACAAGGTCCTTAAAATGGGGTGGTATGTGCAGCCAAAGCGTGGCGCTAACTCCATTGTGACACGAAAAGCTCTTCTTGTCAAGGGTATAGCGAGGAATCTAGGCGTATTCCCAGGGTTTCTAGGTAACTAGGCCAATTGTCTGCCTGGATCGCTAGTCTGAATTCGCGGCGTTGTTGGCGTCGGCCACGGTCGCTTGACTCCAAGATTTGCTGAACCTTGAGCCAGGCGTCGGCATCGACCATTAATCGCAACAATCGATCCCAGGCGGCGAGGGCATCCCATTTGTCTTCCCAGGGGTCTCCTGGCGTATACCCGGCGGTGACGCCCCTCAGCGAATCCGGGGAATGATTCAAGACTGCACCGACCGAGGCGAAGGGGACGCCGATCCACTTCTCCATGCGTTCGGAAGCCGTACGCCGCAAACTATGAATGTGCCACGGCTCGAATTCGACTCCCCAATCTTCCATCTTCTTCTGGATTAGTTCGTCGAGCGCGGCTTTGCTCTTACCGATCGCGCCGATCGGAGTTTTACCACCAATCGTGAAAACGTAAGCGGACCGAATATCAAATCGCTCGTAAAGTTTGTCACAGCGAGCGCGAGCTGCCTTGAGAATCTCGAGCGCGGTCTCGGTCAGGGGTACGGTGTGCCGGCGTTTGCCTTTGTTTCGTTCAGCAGGAATGGTCCAGGTGGCTTTGCTCACATTGATCTCTGACCAGGGCGCATCAATTACTTCGCTCCTTCTTTGAGCAGTAACCATCAACATACGAATGGCTTCACCGAATACGCCGGCATCGCCCGCGCATTCCCAAATGGCTCGCATCTGAGTCGGCTCCAATACCTGATCTCGCTTCGTCTCTTTTCGTGCGAGCTTTCTTCCGAGGGGCCAAGATTTGATGGCGCCTCGTTCCAGGGACCACCGAAGAAATCCACTGATCGCCGCGAGCAGTCGATTGCGAGTGTGCGGTCCCGTCTTCTGTTCAACGTCCCACAGCAGGTCATCAACGTTTGCATGGTTGATGTCCGACACCAGCATCTCTCGCCAGCCCGACTCCTCCGAGTCCGCCCAACCAACGGTCCTACCCTTCTCGCGAATACGCTCCTGCTTGAGGACGTGGCGGCGAAGTAGGCTCTCGGTGTCTCGCCACCTTCGCTGTTCGATTTTTGCAACGCGCTCGATATAAGTCGGTACTAGCGACAATAGCTTATTATCGTGGTTGTCTTGTGCTTTCTCTTTGGCCGCGGCAGCAGTGGCTAGTGCCTCTCTTTTGGGATGTTCCCCCTTCCTAACTTGTTCGAACAATCTGCCCGCCCATTCGCGGGCTGCATCGAGATGCTGGGGGCCGTGGACGACCTCGCCAGTATGAGGATCGCGGTAGGTGAAGCGCTGCACACTCCACATCGGCTTGAGCTGTGCATTACCCTCCGCGTCGAACCTTCCGTTGGCTTCAAGGAGGGTGTTGCCGTCAGAGTCGAGCTTCACAGCCCGAAGCATGCAGGTGAAACTGCGGTGCCCGGTTGCGCTTACGCGGGAACGTAGGTGCGGCTGGACTGAATCCAGCAGTTCATCGTGACCGGTTTTGGGAGGAGGGCGGTTTAGACGGGTCGGCGTGAGCGTTTTACGCCGTTCTGATCGGAAGCGTTGAGACATTATATATCTACCCCAGAAGGTCGCTCTCCGGTTGACCCTGGGGTCAAAGATCGACCCGTCGGGCCGTTACCCTAGGGTCAATACTTTTCCCTCTTGTGCCCCGATAAGTCCACGAGAATACGTGGCTTTTCGTTAATAGAGTCGCTGATGTTCCGTTTTCGTTCCCAGTCATTACATGCCAGAATGAGAACTCTTAATCAGCGGGTCCACGGTTCGAGTCCGTGTGCGCCCACCATATTTTTCAACGACTTAGGCGCGGCGGGCCTATGTCCTTCCGACAGCTTGGCACCGGCTATAGAGCGGTACGTCAACAATCATAGTAGAGCGGCGCTTGCTGTCCGTCGGATGGAGGTAATAGAGGTGACATGGGGCTCTCTCCGCATGTTAGGGCGGGAGCGCGGTCAATCTCTCTCAGTCACCGGCGCCATCATTTTGTCGGCCGATAATAACTTAGGGTGCGCCCATTCTCTCGGATAGCTCGCTCATCCGCTCCCGGTGAAGGTTCTCGCGCACCCTTGGGACGATTTCTTCACA